>JBGTIS010000001.1:0-11266 GCA_041745535.1 Cyclobacteriaceae bacterium
ATTTACAGTGAACGTGGAAAGATCTCTAGACGTAAATGCGCAGAAGATTTTTACTCCCAATAATGACGGTACCAATGATACCTGGGTTATTGACAGAATCGATTTGTACGAAGACTGCACCCTCCGTATTTTTAACCGACAAGGTGTTAAAGTGCATGAAGTTGTTACCTATAATAACGATAATGGCTGGGATGGAACGCGAAATGGAAATCCGTTGCCTTCTGGCGCTTACTTTTATGTGATTTCTTGTGGTGGCGATGCCGGAAGTACAAATGGCAGTGTTACCATAATTCGGTAGTATTTGTTGAGATTAACACGTCCTATCTTTTTTAATGATATAAATTTTTAGCTTTTTAAAGCTACGCGCCTATTTTAAATACTTATTAATTTAGCTGGTAAAAAACCTGTGTGTAATAATTTTTTATTAACAAATTGGTTATTTAATCATTTAGGATTATAATTTTGATGAAAAATATAAACCGCATTATTACGAGAAAATAATAGCAAAAATGGGAAGAGCATTTGAATATCGAAGGGCTGCCAAAGAGAAAAGATGGGACAAAATGTCCAAAATATTTCCGAAACTGACCAGGGCAATTACGGTTGCCGCAAAAGAAGGTGGCCTAGAACCAGAAATGAATGCCAAACTTAGAACGGCCATCCAGAATGCAAAGGCAGAAAATATGCCGAAAGACAATATTGAATCCGCGATAAAAAGAGCCGCGGGTAAAGATGCCGATACAATTTCAGAAGTTAATTATGAGGGAAAGGGACCTCATGGAGTTTTAATTGTAGTAGAATGTGCTACCGACAATCAGAATAGAACAGTAGCTAATATTAAGTCTTACTTCAGTAAGGCAGGTGGCTCATTGGTGCCTACCGGCTCACTTGAGTTTATGTTTTCCCGGAAAGCAGTTTTTGAATTTGAACAACCTGATGGCCTGGATGTTGAAGAACTGGAACTGGAATTGATTGATGCCGGCCTTGAAGAAATTGAAGTGAACGATGGAACCGTTTATGCATATGCTGATTACACTAACTTTGGCTCTCTATCACAAGCATTCGAAGAAAAAGGCATTGAAATAAGCAAAGCTACGCTACAGCGTTTTGCCAATACACCGGTTGAATTTACAGAAGAGCAACTTGTTGATATTGAGAAGTTCCTGGATAAAATAGAGGACGATGAAGATGTGCAGGCCGTTTACACCAATATTGCCTGATGTAATTTTAGATAAATAATTATGGTTGTGTTTGAGTTTTTTGTAGGGATAATTTTAATAGCTTAATTTCTTCATCTTTCTCTTTTATCATATTTTCAAAATCATGGGCTTTCCTGTGTATTTCTTCCTGTGTGGCTTGTAATTCTTCCATATTTTGCCGCATTTCTTCTTCCTGGGCTCTCATTTCTTCAGTTTGCTGTTGCGACTGCTCCAGTAAATACGAAGTTTTTTCATTAATTTGGGCTGAAATGATAGAAGCAACTATGTTTTCACCTACTTTTTCCAAAAATTCTATTTCATATTCGTTGAATATTTTGAAAGAAGCAAATTCCATAACACCTAACACTTTTTCATCAGATTTAAGCGGAATAATAAGAACGCTTTTTGGATTGGCCTGACCTAAACCGGAAGTAATACTTACATAGTTATCGGGCACATTTGTTAAATAAATGTATTCTTTTTCCAGCACAGCCTGTCCTACCAGCCCTTCACCAATTTCTATTCTTTTTTCTTTGATTTGAGCCTCTCTATTTTCTGAGTAATGCTCCATAAATTTTTAAAAAATTAACTGCGCGATATCGCTTTTTTTATGAGAAGGTAATGGGCATCCATATGCATCACTGGCCACTTCAAAAAACTTAGGCGCAGGCTTACCTTTGATCATTAATTTAGCGCGATTTCCGCAAAACTGGTGCCACGGTCAGTGCAATATCGGGCACGGTTAAAGTTGCCTTTGTAATATAGTTTACTTTCTTTATTAAGAATAACAGTCTGTGGAGTATAAAAAGAAGCGGATGTGGCACTTAATGAGAGGCTAAAGGCTCAACAAGACAGCTACATTTATACCCTCATAAAGTTAGTGAAAGGCCAATCACAGTGGGAAAGGCAGTTTAGCAAAGCAGCCGATGAGCTTTTTTCAACAGATGTTTCCCGTATTAGACAATCCATAGAGTCATTCTTTAACTGGCTCAATGAAAAGACCCAAACGCGGAATGCCGCTAAAGTAAGATCTACTCCCGGATTGCTTGTACATGTCTTTGGTAGATTATCCGCGGCTTGTTATCTATTGGCTTTTAACTCTTGATTCGCATTACCTATTTATTATTACAAGAGCAGGCTCAGTCTAATAAAATTGATGTAAAGTCTTTTTATATACGAAGAATTTTAAGAATCTGGCCCCACTTTATTGTTTGTTTATCGCTGGGTTTCCTGGTGTATCCCATAGTAGCCAAACACATTCTTCGCATAACTTTCGGATTGTATTGTCTTCATATCATAGCTATTATTTTTGTAGATAATCTATTTTCTCTGCTCTCAATCAACAACTATAGCGTTTCTATTCTGATTTTTAAACCCATCAGCAGTTTCATATTGGCTTTAATGTTGGGCTGGGCCAGCTATCAGTATCTTGAATTACCCTTTTTGCTATTGAAAAACAAATTCAGAAAAGTGCGACTAATCAATAAATAAGAATAATGATCAGCCAGCCGACTTCCGTTTACCAATACTTAAATGGAACTGTTGTATCTGATTGTTAATTTTGTTTATTTACTGATTGCTTACAGAAGTAAAACAGAAAGCCCTGAAAGTTACGCCCGTTTTATGTTTTACTTCTAGCAATAGCCCTAATGATCAGTGCATATGCTTCGAAAAAAAATACCCAAACGTTTACCTCTGGTGAGTCTTCACTCTTATATGAAACTGATTTTCTGTTTGCCCATGGTTATAGTATTAGCCTGCCAGTCGGAACAGGCATTGGTGGAAGGAGATTATGAAAATGGGCAATACCAAACCTGGGAGCACTATCTGGGCGATCCGGGCCGCACCCACTATTCCCAACTGGATCAGATTAACCGCAGTAATGTGGATAAACTCTCGGTAGCCTGGACCTACCATTCCGGCGATGTAGACCCGGAAGGCTATATCCAATGCAGTCCCATTGTGGTTGAAAATGTGTTGTACGCCACCTCGCCCCGGCTGAAAGTGTTCGCCCTGAATGCGGCAACCGGTAAGGAACTATGGAAATACGATCCGTTTGCCAGTACCGACCAGAAAGGTTTTTCTCGCGGCGTATCCTACTGGAATAACGGCGATGACCAGCGGATTTTGTTCGCTGCCGGCCACCATTTATACGCACTGGATGCCAAAACCGGCAAGCCAGTCAGCAGCTTCGGTACCGAAGGAAAAATTGATTTAACTACCGGACTGGACCGGGACATCACCGGGCTGGCCTACAAAAGTATTACGCCAGGTGCGATCTATCAGGATTTAATCATTCTAGGTGCTTTAACCTCCGAAGCGCACCCCTCCGCGCCGGGGCATATCCGGGCTTTTGATGCGCGCACCGGCAAACAGGTCTGGATTTTTCATACCATCCCCATGCCGGGTGAAGAAGGCTACGATACCTGGGAAGACAGCACGGCCTATCAGCACATTGGCGGTGCCAACAGCTGGGCAGGTATCACCCTGGACGAAAAACGCGGAGTGGTATACGTGCCGGTAGGATCGGCGGCAGCTGACTTTTATGGAGGAAACCGCAAAGGTACCAACCTATATGCCAACTGTTTGCTGGCATTGGATGCGGCTACGGGTAAAAAACGCTGGCATTTTCAAACGGTACACCACGACCTCTGGGACCGCGATTTACCCGCTCCTCCTACACTGGTTACGGTAAATCATAATGGAAAAAACATAGAAGCTGTGGCACAGGTTACCAAATCCGGTTTCGTCTATCTGTTTAATCGCGATACCGGCGAGCCGTTGTTTCCGGTAGAAGAAAAGCCCTATCCGGCTTCCGATTTAATAGGAGAGCAAACGCATCCTACCCAACCTTTACCATTGAAACCACCCCCTTTCGCACGGCAGCAATTCACCGAAGCTGATATTAACCCTGATTCCCGTCAAAAAGATTCATTAATAGCCGTACTGAAAAATTTCAGATCGGGTGGCCAGTTTATTCCTCCCAGCATGGAAGGAACAGTTATTTTCCCAGGATTTGATGGTGGGGCTGAATGGGGCGGAGCGGGTTATGATCCTGCCAGCGGCATGCTTTATGTGAATGCCAACGAAATGCCCTGGATTTTAACCATGATTGAAATTCAGGCCAATCCGGGTGGCAATTTATTAGCCCAGGGTAAAACCGTATACGAATCCAATTGCATGGGTTGCCATGGTGCTGATCTGCAAGGGTCTACGTTTCATGGTACGGCTCCCGCGCTGGTTGATTTAGGGCAGCGGGCAGGTGCTGAGAAAGTTTTTGACATGGTTCGCAATGGCAAAGGAGCCATGCCTTCTTTCGCTTTCCTTACCAACCATCAGATAGAAGCGGTGGCTTCGTATTTGTTAGACAAAAAAGGTCGTGAATCTATGAGGCAAGTACGCCGAACCGCGTCTGCTGATAAAAATATCAGCACCGATCAGCTGCGTTATGGCCATACCGGTTATAACCGTTATGTGGATTCAGATGGGTATCCGGCGGTAAAACCACCGTGGGGCACTTTAAACGCCATTGATTTAAACAAAGGAGAAATTGCCTGGCAGGTGCCGCTGGGCGAATACCCGGAACTTACCGAAAAAGGTATTCCCCTTACCGGTACAGAAAATTATGGCGGCCCCATAGTTACCGCAGGGGGTTTGATTTTTATCGCCGCTACCAAAGACCCAAACATCCGGGCTTTCGACAAAGATTCGGGCAAAGAACTATGGAAATACCAGTTACCGGCTGCCGGCATGGCCACGCCTTGTACGTATGAAGTAGATGGTGTTCAGTATGTGGTGGTAGCTGCCGGTGGAGGAAAAAACGTGAAGCAAAGAGGCGATGCCTATGTGGCTTTTGCTTTACCACAAGCGCCTTAACTAATTCTTTAAAAAAATAATGAAAAACCATTTTCTACCACTCTATATTCTTTTACTTTTTTTTGCTATGTCCGGGCACAATCTGAATTAGAAGCTGTTTCTGAGCCGGTAAGCCTGTTTGTTTCCGGTGAAAAAGGATACAATTGTTACCGCATTCCTGCTATTCTTACCACTCCCGAGGGAACCTTACTGGCTTTTTGTGAAGGCAGAAAAGAGCACGGTGATGCAGGAAACATAGACGTGTTGCTGAGAAGGTCAACTGATAATGGTAAAACCTGGAGTGAGCAACAGGTGATGTGGAACGATGGTACCAACACCTGTAGCAATCCCTGTCCAGTGGTGGATGAAGAAACCGGTACCGTCTGGCTGGTGATGCCCATAATCTGGGAGAAGATGGTGAGTCTGACATTATTAAGAAAACAGCAAAATCTACTCGTACCGTTTGGGTATGCAAAAGCGATGATGAGGGTGAAACCTGGTCTGATCCGGTCGAAATCACCCGTACTACCAAAGATCCTTCCTGGGGGTGGTATGCTACCGGTCCTGGCGTAGGCATTCAGATCAAACATGGGCCCCGCAAAGGCAGGCAAATAATCCCCTGCGACCATAGCTATGATGATCCGGAAGGTGAGGTTCGCGGTGGCCTGTATGAATATGGTTCGCATGCCATTTACAGCGACGACCACGGAAAAATTTGGCATTTAGGCGGCGTAATCAGGTCTAAAGTAAATGAATGCCAGGTGGTGGAACTGGCCGATGGCAATGGTACCCTGCTAATGGATATGCGGTCTTACTTCGACCGCAACCGCCGCGCCCATGCCATTAGCTATGATGGCGGACTAACCTGGACCGGCCCTAAAGACGCGGAAGAATTAGTGGACCCGGTTTGTCAGGCTAGTATAATTCGCTATCAGTGGTCAGAGGAAAATAAGAAAAGCAAAATCCTGTTTCTGAATCCTGCCAGTGCTGATAATGGGAAAAGGCACAATTTGACCCTGCGCATGAGCTATAATGAAGGGAAAACGTGGTCGGAAATCAGAACTATTTTTCCCGGGCCTTCCGCTTATTCCAGCCTTTCAGTAACAACAAACAACAAAGTGGCATTGTTATATGAAGCTGGTAAAAACAACCCGTATGAAAAAATTATATTTCAGGTGGTGGATGAAACCCTATTTAAATGAGATAAACAAGCAGGGGATAAGCTCAATATTTTTTTGAGATTGTTAACAAAACATAAATTTCAATTAAGCAAACTTATTTTCCTTCAAAGTCCAGTTTCATAATATACACCTGTCTGCTGCCGGTATGGGTAGAATTAAAGCCTATCATATCACCTTTGGGACTCCAGCGGCAGTGGATATCACAACGCCATCCGCCATGAAAGGCTTCCGGTTCAGGATAACGGCCCAAAGGAAGAATTGCTTCTGTTTCCATATCCATCAGATAAATTTTTTGTTCGCGCATCCCCTGGCTGGGATAAGTATCGGTCACCATCCATTTTCCGTCGGGCGAAAAAGTACCGTGTCCATCATAATCCAGCAAACCATTGCCCAGTCTTTTGTAATTGTCTTTGCCAGGTGTAAATAAAATATGCCCATACTGTTTTGCCTTATATTCAGCGGTAATCATCAGTTCCTCATCATTCAGCCAATCAAAATGGGAACCACCCCAGCCGTCGGGAAAGCAGCGTTGCAGGTTACTGCCATCTTTGTTTACGGTGAAAGCCGTGGTATTTCTTTCGGGAATGGCCCGGGCCAGCCAGAAAATTTTGCTGCCATCCCGGCTGAACAGGGTATGGTTAAAATATTCAATACCTTCCGTCGGCAGTTCAGGCACCAGATCTTTAATTTGCGCGATAGAAACAATAAGTTTGGCCTCGCCGGTTTCCAGGTTAACCAGGAAAAGTCCGTCATCTTCCGGATACTGCACCGAACCTCTTGCATCCTGTCCTTCGCCGCCATAACCATAATCGGTACGGGTAATACGAAGCCGGGAAAAATTAATGCTGATCGCTTCTTTTCCGTCGGGAGATACAGCACTTACCGGGTAGGGAATGGTTTTGATTTCTGCTTTGGTGTGCACGTTCATCATCACAGAAACAAATTTACCATTTCGCGAATCGTTATAAATGATCAGCGAATCGGGAGAGATAGCAAGCCAGTGTGCCATGCAACCCTGCTGAAGATTCCAGGCCCGGGTGGTGGTAACAGGCAGAAAAGTGTTGGTTTCCAAATCAACCAATCCCAAAGTAGCGGTATCGGTTACCTCCGGAATATGGTATTGCACGTCTGTTTCCAATACGGTTACATACCGTTGCGACTGGCTCCAGGAATTGATTCCATAGTAACTGGCAAGCAGATGTTCTTTGGTAGTGTCGGTAATCAGGATGGGCTGGCTCACTTGGGGAAACATAATCTGCTGACTTTCGCAGTGCTCAGTACAGCTTATCAGCGTAATCAGAAGAAAGCCTGCCATTCCAGTGTTTATTTTTATGGACATACACAAATAGTTTGTATTTTAGTTAAACCCTCCAAAGTTATCTTATATTCTTGGAAATTAACTATTTAGCATACGCGATAAAAATTGTATCTTTGAAAATAAAGGCAAATACTTTCATAAAACTAGACTTCTAAAAGTAAGGATCAGTTTGAAATGAACGATGAAACAAAAGAAAGAGTAAGCACCCTGGAAGCAGTGCTTGGGGAGTTTATCGTGCAATCCAATAAGTCGCTAAAACGACTGGAAAACGAGATGCGTGACTTTAAAGATGAGATGCGTGACTTCAAAGATGAGATGCGGCTTGATAGAAAATCTTTGAATAAAAAATGGGGAGAGTTAGCCAACCGCCTGGGTACGCTGGCCGAAGATATCACGGATCCTAATATGCGTACCATCGCCAAAAAGCTTTTTGGTTGCGAGTACATCGATGACTTCGGAGTAAGAAGAGAACGACGCAATACAAAAGATCGGTCTGTCATGAATGAATTTGATGTAGTATTGGTTTGTCATAATTATTTGTTCATTAATGAAACTAAGTTTACACCGGATATCACCTATATAGATAGCTTTGTAAAGAAGCTTACTCACATTTTTGAGTACTTTCCTGAACATCAGGGTAAAACAGTAGTACCTGTATTTTCCAGTTTATCATTATCCGAAAAAGCGGTAGCTTATCTTACTAAAAAGCATATTCTAGCCATGGCAATGGGGGGAGAAACTATGGAACTCCTTAATTTTGAAGCACTCAAAAAACGTTGGATAAAATAAGACCGTTAAGTTTTTAAACACACATCTGTTATTTTTAGTCTTTTATTAAGGCAACTTTTGTAGGCTTGGTAATAAATAATGCTAAAACACTACCTCAGAAAAAATATTAATAAACAGGCCGGCTTATCGTCAGAAACTTTATTTCTCTGTGTTTTTCTGTGTTTATCGGTGGGCTGCAATCAGGAAAAAACGCTTTTCACCAAACGCTCGCCGGAAGAAACAGGAATTACCTTTGTAAATGAGGTGCACGACACCGATTCCCTGAATATTATCGATTACCTGTATTTTTACAATGGGGGTGGCGTAGCTGTGGGCGATGTGAATAACGATGGCTTTACCGATATTTATTTTACTTCCAATATGGGAAGTAACCAACTGTACCTGAATATGGGTCAACAGCAAAATACCTCCTTTCAGTTTGAGGATATTACCCGGCAGGCGGGTGTGGCAGGCACGGGTAACTGGAATACAGGTGTAACCATGGCCGATGTGAATGGCGATGGCTGGCTGGATATGTATGTGTGTACGGTAGGAAAATTTAAAAATTTACAGGGTAAAAATCAGTTGTTTATCAACCAGGGCGCACCTTCCGGTCAATCTCCCGTTTTTACTGAAGAAGCGGCAACTTACGGACTGGACCTGGAAGGGTTTAACACACAAGCCACTTTTTTCGATTACGATAAAGATGGCGACCTGGACATGTTTCTGGTCAACCATTCCGTGCATTCCACCGCTACCTATGGCGACGTATCAAACAGAGCAGTTAAAAGTGAGGTAAGTGGTGATAAACTGATGCGGAACGATCGGGTGAATGACCGTATGGTATTTACCGATGTAACCGAGGAGGCGGGTATTTACAGCAGCATTATTGGGTATGGCCTCAACGTAATTACCGCCGACCTGAACAACGATGGCTGGGAAGATATTTATGTAAGCAACGATTTTCATGAAGATGATTATTATTACCTGAATCAGGGGGATGGGTCTTTTAAAGAAATAAGCCGGCAGGCATTTGGCCACCAGAGCCGCTTTTCTATGGGCAGCGACATCGCCGATATCAACAACGACGGCTGGCAGGATATCATGACGCTGGATATGCTTCCGGCCGACCAGCAGGTGCTGAAATCTTCTACCGGCGACGATCCGCTCGATATTTACCAGTTCAAACTGAAGTATGGCTATCATCACCAGTATTCGCGCAATTGCTTGCAGCTGAACGTGGCGGCCGGCACCGGCTTCAGCGATGTGGCACTGTTGGGCGGAATAGCGGCTACTGACTGGAGCTGGTCGCCTTTGCTGGCCGATTTTGATAATGATGGTATCAAAGATATTTTTATATCCAACGGTATTTTCCGGCGGCCTAACGATCAGGATTATATAAAATTTACTTCGCATGAAACCATCAGCAAATCATTACAGAACGATCGTTCGGCTGATTGGGAAGCCATTAGGCAGATGCCTCCTGGCGAAGTACACAATTATATTTTTCAGGGAACGGACAGCCTGCAATTCACCGATCAGTCGGCTGCCTGGGGATTTGATACACCCGATTTGTCCAATGGGGCAGCGTATGCCGATTTTGATAACGATGGCGATCTGGATCTGGTGGTGAACAGCATTAACACCCCGGCTGGTATTTATCAGAATCATGCCCATGAACGGTTTGGTAATAATTTTCTAACCGTACAGTTAAAAGGCGAAGGCGGGAACCCGTTTGGGTATGGCGCTAAAGTAGTGCTGAAACAAAATGGCAGATTGCAGTTGAATCAGCTAACAGCTACCAGAGGTTTCCAGAGCGGCTCCGACCAGCTGCTGCATTTCGGATTGAGCAAAGATTCAGGAGTGGACTCACTGGAAATTATCTGGCCCGACAACCACACGCAGCTACTGACCCGGGTCCCGGTGAATCAGCGATTAGTTGTTGAACAGAAAAATGCTTCCAATACCAATTCGGTTTTACTACCGTCAAAATCTTCGTACCACCCGCTGTTTGAAGAAGTGACTGATTCAATAAACCTGCCTTTTCAGCACAAAGAAAATGACTATGTGGATTTTAACTACCAGGCGTTTATTCCACATCAGATTTCCACCCAGGGAACTAAACTGGCTGTTGGCGACATGAATGGCGACGGGCTGGACGATTTTTATGTGGGCGGTGCCAGGTTTCAATCCGGCGCTTTGTTCCAGCAAACGGCCGCCGGTAAGTTCCAGGCAACCAATACCGAACTTTGGGCAGAAGATTCTTTAAGTGAAGAGGTAAACGCACTCTTTTTCGATGCCGATACCGACGGCGACCTGGATTTGTATGTGGTATGTGGTGGCAACGAATATGCTGGCGAATACCCGCAACTGCGCGACCGCTTGTATCTGAACGATGGAAAAGGAAATTTTTCAAAAACCAATACCCTGCCTGCCTTATATGGAAATCATTCGGTAGCTACAGCCGCCGATTTTGACCACGATGATGACCAGGACCTATTTGTGGGTGGTCGGGTAATGAGCAAAAAATATGGCGAAACACCCGCTTCATTTCTGCTGATGAATGATGGAAAAGGAAATTTTACCGTAGCTGATACTACTCTGGCTCCTGGTTTACAAACCCTGGGTATGGTAACCGATGCTGCCTGGGCCGATCTGGATAATGACGGCTGGGAGGATTTGGTGATTACGGGTGAATGGATGCCCATTACTGTGTATAAAAATAATCAGGGTATACTTACCAATGTTACGGCACCAATGGGCTTGCAAAACAGCTCAGGCTGGTGGAATACCCTGAAGGTGGAAGACATAGATGGGGATGGTGACCTGGATTTGCTGGCAGGCAACTGGGGCGAAAATTCCAAGCTGCATGCCAGCGAAGACTTTCCATTAAAACTTTATGTAGACGACCTGGACCAGAATGGTGACCTGGATCAGATACTGGC
>JBGTIS010000002.1:0-9796 GCA_041745535.1 Cyclobacteriaceae bacterium
AAATCTGTGTGTCATGAAAATACGAATCACATTACGATGTCCCCGCTGTCAACACGACAATATCGTCAAAAATGACCGCGAAAGCTATTCAGACAAACAAAACTACCTGTCTAAACACTGTGCGCGTCCGTTCATCGGGGACCAGAATGTAGATTACCCAGGCTGTCATCGTAGTCTTGGGCAACGTGTCAAACCTATGTTTGGGCGCGGGATGGGTATTGGCCACATCGCGGCGGTAGAGCGGATCAGCATCGGCCACGTGTTGAGTTCATGGAGCGAATTAAAAGTTGCCCCCCAACCCAAACAGTCGCGTTATGATACATTAGAAGTTGACGAGTTTTGGGGCTATGTTGGGGAAAAAGCTAACAAAGTTTGGCTGATCTATGCTTACCACCGCGGGGAAATTGTAGCCTGGGTGTTTGGCGAGCGTAATTACAAGACAGCCAGACAGTTACGCGAAAAGATCAACACACTCAAGGTGAGCTATGAAAGTATAGCCATCCACGATTGGAAGAGTCTCAAGCCGGCTTTTCAAGACCATAAGTGCCGGACAGGCAAGGAGTTTACCAAAGGCATCGAAGGCAACGATTGCCGCTTAACACATAGCATTAGAAGGGCTTTTCGCGGATCACGCGATTTTTCAAAAAAACCGCGAAACCATATCATCGCCTTTGAATTGGCTTTCTTCTACATCAATTTTGGTTTCGTCTAAAAAACATACTTTATGAATCACCACCAACTATTCATTTTAAATAAGTGGCATATGATTTCAGGTAATATACCAAAAAAACTAATCCAGCATTTAAAAACAATCGCCTTAAAATAAAGTTACTATTACAAACGCACCTGAATTACCGGTAAAATGCCTTGCTTTTCCTACATTTTGACTTTTGAACAGGCATTTTAAAAAGATTATCCAAGAAATATAATATTAACAAATTACTATTTTACAGAAACAGCAATTTTGTAATACACCTAACCTAAAATTCAATTGAATACGAAAGAAGTTATCAAAAATCTGGCTGAGCGATTAGACCAAAGTCAGGTAAAAACCCGGGAAGACCTGAATGCGACCCTGGGTGTGTTCAAAAACCTTTTTGGAGACGAAGTAGGTTTTTCTTTGCAAAATTTCGGAACTTTTCATGTTCACCTGAAAGACGGTAGAAAGTTGTACGACCTGAATCTTGAAAAAAATGTAATGACCCCGAAGAAACAACAACTGGAATTTATTCCCAGCAATGCCTTAAAAGATAGCGTTAAAGACAAAAACTTCGAATGAAAAATAAAATTACCTTACAAGAACTGGTTCAGCATATTGCCGAAGATACGGGCAATACAAAAACCTATACCGAAACTTTTCTGGAAGAATTAACCAAAGTAATTGAAGAAGGATTGCTGCGCGATGGGCAGGTAGCGATAGCCGGACTGGGCACTTTCAGGTTGAAGTGGGTAAAAGAAAAAGCAGGCAGAAATGCCCAGACAGGCGAAGTGCTTACCATTCCGCCACACAGTAAGGTAGTATTTAAAGCCGAAAAACTGCTTCGGGAATCCATCAATCATAAATACGCGCATCTGGAACCCCGGGTCATTGGTGAAGTGGGAGAAGAAATGCGTGAAGAAGAAGAAAAAGCTCCCTCAACAGTGGCACCAAAAGTAAAGCAGAACCGGCATATGAATGGAACCATGGCTGAAAAAAAGGTTAAGATTTCTAATAAAACCGTTCGCTGGGTAGCCTCTATTGCTGTAGTTTCTATTTCCGCGGCAGTGGCATATTTGGTATATAGCAACAGCGATAATATTTTTTATAAGAATAAATAGGTGTTTTTGTGATTTTTTACTCGTTATTGGTTATAGATCATGATTAATAATTAACGAGTAACAAATTTTACTTTTCTTCCAAAGAACTAACGCCCTCCCGCAACCGGTTTTTCAAAATTAATACATCAGGTCCGTGCTCAGTCCAGCTTTCCTGTAGTTTTCGGGGTACGGTGGTAGACGGATATTCAAAAGCCCCCAGCATAATATCCTGATCGCCATCCTGGTCTATATCTCCTATATCAAAAGTAAGCCATCTTCCTTTTTTAGCTTCCGGCAACGTATAGGCTTTGAACGGATAACCGTTTTTAGTAGTATTTTCAAAGTAAATAAATCCCTTTTCCGGCGTATGATCATAATCGGCGAAATAGGCAATGGCTGCTATATCCAGGTCACCATCCTGGTCAAAATCTTCGGCTTTGGCCATGGTAGCGCCATACATGGGATAGAAAAAGGTTTCCTTAAACTGGTTGTTACCCTGGTTTTCATAAATGCGGATGCCGTGGTAGTTTTTTAATTCGTAGGAGAAATCGGCGTTATCGCCATTGGCATACAGAATATCCATATGCCCATCCTGATTGAAATCGGCCATTTCAAAATAGCTGGAACCATATATGGGTGGAAAGTGAAGCACCGTTTCAGGCCTGAACCGGTTGTTACCTTCGTTGTAAAACAGGATAATTCGCTCATCGCCCTGTGTCATTAGGGCGGCAATGTCGGGCAATCCATCTTTGTTGAAATCGTAAATAATTGTGTTTCTCGCTCCCGGATTTTTACTTAACACGTGAGTTTGACCATTACCAGCCTCGTCAAATTCGTACCACGATAAATTGCCCACCCGGTACCCAAAATTAGACACCACATATTCGGGTTTACCGTCCTGGTTGAGGTCAGCTATGGAAAGATGTACCGGCCGGGGCAAATTTTTGAGCAGGCTGTACTGTTTTCCGGCACTATCGAACTCAAACAAACTACCTTTTTGCTCGTCATTCGGATTTAGAATACCAATTTCCAGCAAATAGGTTGAATTACCATTTTTCACTACCCCAACTGCCGGGCTTTCGGTAGACAGGGTTCGGGTTACCTGAAAATGCTGGTCCAGCACATTTATCTTATTTTCAGCATTGCCCACCCACAAAGTTGAACTGGCTGAATCAAAATTAAGCAGGGTGGTTTGTGGCAAAAATCCTTTTTCCAGATCAATTTCTTCTACAGAAAAAAAAGGTAGCTCCTCTGCAATTCCTCCATGATCTGATTGCGGGGCCATGCTGTCGGGAGCGTTGGTAACATAATATTCCTCAATTTTTTGCCAGGCCTGATCCGTAATTTTTTTTTCAAAAGGAAAAACTTCTGCCTCTGTAACGATCTTTATTTCATCATAAGAAAGGCGATTGTATGGATTCATTATATCTGCTAAACCCAGCCGCTGAGCCATCATGGGTAACACTCGATTTTTCCAGAGCGTTTTGGTTAATAAACCGGGTTCAGGAAAAGTATGGCATAACTGGCAATAGGTATAGGCAAGTTGTTTGCCATCCAGACTGCTGATTTGTGCCGTATCAGGAAAACTCACCCTTATATCAGCTTCCCATTGTTGTGGATTCTGATTAGACTGGCATCCCCAAAGCACCCACCACAACCATACAATAGTCATTCTTTTCATA
Organism: Cyclobacteriaceae bacterium; assembly: GCA_041745535.1. GTDB lineage: Bacteria > Bacteroidota > Bacteroidia > Cytophagales > Cyclobacteriaceae > JBGTIS01. Next base: position 3,480 of record JBGTIS010000002.1, read on the forward strand.
GTACATCAAATACTGACTTCTCTTACAACCCGCAAAATTAAAAGGAGGCTATGAAGAGCCTCCCTATTTCTTAAATTTCTATTAATCCAATGTGATTATATCCAGCCATCAGGCCGGATTAGGTAGTACATTGCGTTTGTTTCCTTTAAAATCATAAATAACTACAGAAACTACTTCAGGGCCAAATTTAACCTGTCGGGTAGATTGCGACAAATAGGTAGCCCCATAATAAAATTCCGTTTTTCGGGTAGTACCATCTGCCATTTTTATTTCTGCCCAGGCATCCAGGGGTGCCAGTTGCACAATGTGCTCGTTGGCAGCAGGCTTTTCAGCAAACACTTTCAGGCTATCCTGATTTTGGGTGGCCAGATAAACACTTTCTCCCTGTTTTCCTCTTAATTCTGCCAGTCCTTTCGCATCGCCAGATACGTTCCATCCACTTTTTGTAAGATTTACAGCCGAAAACTGACCTTTGCCATCACCCTGCAGATACAAGCCATGCAAAGCATCGTACCGACCGATAAATACTTCAGTAGCGTAGCTATTGCCTACGGCCAGTACATCCAAGTTCCCATCGCCATTCACATCCTGAGTAAGCATGCCATACACCGGCGCGAACTGCACTTCTATAGGCATGGCTTTCATAGTGAATTTTCCGTTACCATCATTTCGCAGATAGCTGGTCGCCATATGGTTGGCATGGTAAACCAATGCGTTTTCCAGTTGTTCTTTGGTAAAAAGACTATCCATGGTAGCACGCCCGTAGGATACATAATTCTGGTACTTTCTTTTCATCATTACCAATTGCGAAATCATATCGTCGCGGGAAGGCAAAGGATACGATTGGTATTCACCCTGGTCGTTTTTTATGTAACAGGACAGAATAGCATCGTAACCACCATTGGCATCAAAATCTTTGGCGTATACGGAAACCGGATATTTTTCAGAAGCCTTATATGGATTGTTTAACCCCAAATTGCCAGCGATGTAATCAAGGTCGCCATCATTATCATAATCGCCCGCGGTCAGACTATTCCACCAGCCCACTTGTTCTGCCGTACCTGTACTACTGGTAATCTCTTCAAATCCTTTTCCGGCATTTTTAAAGAACCGCAAGGGCTGCCATTCTGCCGCGATCAGCAAATCCACTTTACCATCATTATCAAAATCGGTCCACAGGGCGTCGGTAACCATACCAAAATTGATAAGGACCGGACAAATTTCTTTAGTAACATCAGTAAAAGTGCCGCTATTATTCCGCAAAATAATGCTGGATACCGGGCGTGGATACTGGTTAGGAAATATTCTTCCTCCAACAAACAGATCCAGGTCACCGTCCTGGTCGTAATCAGCCGCTTTTACACAAGAACCGCTGATCCTAATGGTGGGCAAAGCACTTTCCTCTTCCTGATACTTTCCTTTGTCATTGTTGATGTATAAACGATCCTGATAATTGCTGGAATCAGAAAAGTTTTCATAACTGCCACTAACTACATACAAATCCTGGTCTCCGTCCTGATCGGCATCAAAAAAGAGCATGCCCATATCCTCCTCAGTCATAGTGCTTTGTTTAATATTCACAGGTGCATTAAAGGTTCCCTGATTATTTTGTATGTAAAGGGCACCGGGTTTTCCGGCAGAGCCTCCCACATAAAAATCGTCTAAGCCATCGCCATTGGCATCGCCTACCGCGATGCCCGGGCCCATCTGTGTATATTTATGGGGCAAGGTACGCTGCAGATTAAAATCAACTTTATCATCTTCATCGTGTTTAAAAGCTATTTGGTAGTTGCGAGCCGCTTCCGTAAATATTTCAGGAGCGGTTTCAGGAAAAAGACGGTCGCCACCATTGACTGGACTGGCATCTTTATAGTTTAGCGTAATCACCTGATTGGCTGTTACATCTGTGAGTAGCTGATACTTACCATCGGGCCAGAATACCTGTACAGAATCCACTTTTTCATGCGCTCCTAATCCGAAATGGGCAGCACTTTCCATAGTAGACAAGTAGCCACGGTACAGGGTATTTTCAAAAATCTGTTTTTTCCCCAAATCATAATTGATAATCACCTTAGTGCCAGTACCCCTTCGGTTCAAAGGAGCGCCTTCCAGTTTCACCCGTAGAAAATTAGAAGCTTTTCTTTCCGCTTTATCTAATTCATACAACTGATTTTTGTATACAAAAGCAGAATCATTGATATTGTTTACCACAAAATCCAGATCACCATCGTTATCCAGATCGGCATATGCAGCTCCATTGGAAAAAGAAGGCTTGTATAATCCCCAGTCTTTTGTTTTGTCGGAAAAAGTTAAATCGCCATTGTTGTGGTAGGCATAGTTTGATATTTTCACTACCGGAATAAGTCCCTGCATTTGCATGGGGCTGGCCACATTACCTGCCGGACCACTTCGGTAAGAAGCAAAATCCCGGTCGGTAACATCTTTGGGGAAACCATTGGTAATAATCAGATCTTTGAACCCATCGTTATCAAAGTCAGCCACCAAGGGGCTCCAGCTCCAGTCAGTTTGGTATATACCTGCCAGCTGTCCTATTTCACTGAATGTTGGATGACCATCGACAGTGAAGCCATTGTTAAGCTGAAGCGTATTGCGGACATATTGAAACTGGAAATCGTATTGTTTGTTATTAATATAGGTCACATAATTATTAGGCCCTAGCATTTGCTTTTTTCTGGCATTGGTTTCAGGAAGCATGTCCAGGGCTACAATGTCTACCAAGCCGTCGTTATTAAAGTCAACCACATCGGTTCCCATGGCCGAATAGCTTTGGTGTTTCAGGTACTCACCCACTTTATTGGTAAAAGTCCCATCCTGGTTGTTAATGTATAATAGGTCATTGGTCAGGTAGTCATTGGTAATGTAAATATCGGCCCAGCCATCCAGGTTGATATCGGATACGGTAATGCCCAAACCGAAACCTTCTATGTTTATCCCGGCTTCCTGGGTAACATTGGTAAAAATCGGGTGGTCAGCAGGGCCTTTTCCATCGTTTCGGTACAACCTATCATTATTCATGGCCGTACCATCGGTAATTTTTCTACGATAATTGGTAGGTACGTTGAAATTAATCACATTGGTAAGCAGGTACAAATCCAGGTCACCGTCATTGTCATAGTCGAAGAAAGCTGCCTGGGTGGTATGGCCCGCATCGGCAATGCCATAGGCAGAGGCAGATTCGGTAAAAACGGGAATACCATTGGTGTTCAAACCTTTATTGATGTATAACAGATTTTGCCTGCTGATAGAATCTTTTTTTAAGGTAGCGGCTACATAAATATCCAGCCAGCCATCGTCATTAATATCAACTAGTGAAACACCGGAACACCATTTGCCTGTTCCAGCGACGTTGGCTTCTGAAGTAATTTCCTGAAACCGCATGGGTTTTTCCGCACTGCCCATATTCAGATAAAGTGCATTGTTGACCAAATTTCCGGCAAAATAAATATCCTGAAAACCATCGTTATTAAAATCGCCAATGCCTACGCCACCACCATTATAGATGTATTCTTCCTTCAGAATATTAAGCGTATCGCTTTCAGTAATTCTGTTTGAGAAATGAATTTGGGATTCGTTGGGGAGAATTAATTGAAAGAGCGTAGGTTTCTCATTTTCACAGCCTTCAAATAACAGGGTTAGTGTAACAATAATGATGAAATATTTTAACGATTTCATAGAATCATCAGAAATTTAATTATCAATACTTTCCGCTGAATTTCCGATTGGGAAGTCAAAGCGTTACAGAGATCAAAATTACGCAACTTAATTTTAATCTCATGGGTAACAGTGTATAGAGATTCCTAATAGAAAATTATATAAACGCAGACAGGGTAAAAAAAAACAAGTCAGGTTTAAGGCCTGACTTGTTTGTAATTGTATTAAACCACCAGGTTAATAGCCAGGATTCTGCGATAAAACATCACTTCCCTGCAGGTCAATCTGAATTTGCGGAATAGGCAAATACTCGTCTTGGTTGGGGGTAAATTTAGCGCCTCCTAACTGATTTTGCAGTTTAGTAGATTCATAAGCGAAATAAGCGTTAATAGCTGAGTCAGCCACTTCCCAGCGAAGCAGGTCATAAAACCTTTTTCCTTCAAGGGCTAATTCCAGCTTTCTTTCAAACCGCACCGCGGTACGGGCAGCAGCCTGATCGGTCCATGGAGCGGTATACGTGCTGATTACATATTTGGCGGCAGGCGTACCATCATCTTTTAACAACGGGCTGTCAATGGATCTTTGTCTGATCATGTTAACGTATTCGCGTGCTTTTTCCATACTTCCTACTTCCACTTCAGCTTCAGCAGCCATCAGCAATACATCGGCAAAGCGAATGATCATAAAGTTAATAGACTGGTAGCCGGGCGTCCATGAGCTTCCATCCTGATAGGTACCTTCTTCTGATTTCTCATAAGAAAGTTTTTTCTGCGTATAAGGACCTGCATAAGTTTGATCACGAATCCAGTCGAAACCAGGGTGTGGTCCCCAGTCCAGAAATGGAAGACCACGACGGGCAATGGTATGGTCTAACCGAGGATCAAGATTACCCGCATCAGGCGTAAAAGCCGCATCAGATAATACCCCATAGTCAGTTTTTAATTCGTTAGAAGGAGCGTTATAAGAACCATCTAACAAAGGAAGACCAGCAGTAGTAGTACGGTAAGAATTAGCCAGCTCGAAACTAGGCGCATAGAAACCACAGCAGTTACCCGGTCCGGCAGGTCCGGTATTGTAAGGGTAATTCATAGCGATTTCATGATTGGTATTCTGCACAGCTCCTGTACCGGCAGCAGCCTGATAACTGAAAACTGTTTCAGAGTTATTTTCATTTACACCTCTGAATAGCTGCTCAAAATTAGGCACTAACGCGTATTTTAGTCCGTTTGAGGTTTGTCCATTGGCAATAATCTGATCAAACAAAGCCTTTGCTTCCGTGTATTTTTTCTGCCACATATAAACCTGAGCCAAATAAGCGCCAGCGGCCCATTTGTTGGCCCTTCCCACCTGACTTTGTGTTTCAGGAAGGTTGTCGAAGGCATACTGAAAATCAGCTTCAATCATTGGCCACAGTTCCTGGTTATTAGGCACTTCAGTGGCTCCGGTAGCCACGTCTAAAGTTTCATCTACATAAGGGGCATTTTTAAAGTTCTTGCGTAACTCATAATAATAATGGCCTCTTAAGAATCTGGCTTCTGCCCGCATAACTGTTTTTTCCGCGTCTGAAACAGCTTCAGAAGGTTCCAGATTGGTCAAAAAGATATTGACACGAGAGATCCCTTCGTAGCATCCTCTCCACTTTCCGTTAGGTTCAGTGTCGGTTGGGTTAAGCTCAAAACGCATTACGGGAATAATTGAGGTAAAGTCACCGGCATTAGAGCCTTTATTGGCATCGCCACCCCGAATGCTACCCCACAACCAGTTAGTAGCGCCACCAAACCAACCCAGGTCCCGTCCATTTAGTGCGGAATAGGCACCAATTAGTAAGCCATTAAGTCCGTTCGCGGTTGATAACTGCGCTTCCGAAATCTGACTGGTAACCGGCACATCCAAAAACTCATCATTACAGGCTATGGCAATTAGCATAAAACAGCTAATGGCGATATAGGTAATTTTTCTTTTAAATATTGTTTTCATCTTTTTCATATTTATACAACTGTTTATAACCCAATGTTAACGCCCACGTTGAATCCGCGGGGTGATGGAGGGTTTCCAACATCAATACCAAGGGTAGTATCCGCACCACCACCTACGCCAGGATCCAGTCCTGAATAGTTGCTGATGGTAAGCAGGTTAATTGCCTGCAAATAAATCCTTACCCTGGACATTCCTATTCGTTCCAAATTGCTTACAGGGATGTTATAACCAATCTGCAGGTTAGTCATGCGGGCATAACTTCCATTTTCCACATAATAAGAGTTCGCTGTGGAGTTGGTACTGAAATTAGCTACATCTTCAAAAATAGGCACGGTATTACCCCCAACTCCAGGAATGAATGAGTCTTTTACTCTTACACCCGTAGCAGCCCCGGTAAAGGAAGGATAGAAATCGGTAAACCATTTAGAATGGTTATAGTTCTGGAATCCTAAATATACTCCCATAAAGGTTTCCAACTCCCAGTTACCGTAATTAAGTTTTAGGTTAATACCACCCGAAAAATCAGGAACAGGATCGCCCAGATAGGTTCTGTCATCAGGAGTTATTTCACCGTTACCATCAATATCTTCATATCTGAAACGGCCTACCCCTTTTCCGGTTTGCTCAGCTGAGTTGGCAACTTCTTCAGCATTCTGAAAAAGTCCCAT
>JBGTIS010000003.1:0-3197 GCA_041745535.1 Cyclobacteriaceae bacterium
GAAACTAAAAGCCATTAAAAAGTAAAATATGCTCCCACCATAAAATTTGGGTTGGCCAGTATTTTCTTTCCGTAAGCGGCAAAACCGGCACTGGCCGTAATCCCAAAATTACTTTGAATCTGATAGGCAATTTCCGGGGTAATGGCCAGGTACTCGGTATCGTTGGCAAAAATGCTGTTGCCGCCACCCCCGGCCGCGTCGCCATTTTTAAAAGAGCTTACGCCATATATCCTGATCTGGGTAATCAGTTTTTCGGCAAAGGTATAGCCCACTTCCAGGCCATACCGGAATTCTTCCGAGAAGTTTTTGGTACGGTTATTCAATCCTATCAGTGCGGTGGTGTACATAGGCAGCGGATGAAAGGAATGGCTGGCCTCCAGGGTAATCATCTGGTTAAACTCCCCATCGCCGGTTTGTAAAATCCGGGTATCACCTCCCGCGGTTTTGCCTAATGGAATGCCTAATGTCAGGCTGGCACTTAGCACTACCGGACCTTCCGTAATAAGTCCATATTTAAAGGAAACATCGGCATCACCCAGGCTGTTCACAGCATCGCCGGGAACGGGCTCCCGGCCCGAGGTAAACTCAATCTGGTTGAGGGTGCTTCTCACAAAAAAAGGAAAATATACCATGCCCGTAATCCGGTCGGTAATCCCATATTCACCATACAGGCTGGTAGCGTATAAACTAATGGTAGTAATATCTACAATATCGCCATTGGGCTGATAATAATGATTGGCGATCAGAAACGACTGACCTAGTTTGAAGTAGCCGGATTTTTTGGGCTGTGTCCACCCGCCTCCCGCAAAAGCTGTTAGAGTAACTGAAAGCGTTAATAGGACAACAAAAGCTATTTTCAGAATTCGCATGGCGTTTTATTTAAGTTCGGCCGAACCGAAAGTTACCTGTGCCGGCTTGCAGAGGATAATAACATACTGGTAAGTATCCAGATTTACCTCGCTGCTGATGGCCGATATATTATAGGTTTTGGCTCCTTTCAAATTATTGCTGATGTCGGCAACTTCCAGTCCGTTGCTAAAGGTAGCGCCACCCGAAGTGCTGTTCGACAAATAGATGAAGGTGCCCAAAGCCAGCGAAGCTTCAAAGTCGGCGCTGGTGGAAAGTTCAATCTGGTTCTGGCTGTTTTTAGATAGGGTAACTTTGCCGGAGGCCTTATAACCACCAACTCCCATCAGGGTGCCGGTTCGGGTAGCCGTCCGGCTGCCCACTGTTATTTCGAACGGATCGCTGCTTACACCAGCCACCATAGCGGTAATATCAGTATTCCCGTCACTAACGGCCGTTACCAATCCGGTGGCAGAAATAGTGGCTACCTGTGTATTGGCAGATTGCCAGGTGATTTCATCCGTTTCAATCACATCTCCTTCAATATTCTGTGCTTCGGCTTCCAGTTGAAGCGTTTCTGAAGCCTGTAAGGTAACTGGCTGGGTAGTAATCAGTACTTTTGCTACTTCCTCGCTGTTGCGCACCACCGTAACCAATACGGGCTCGCTGATCAAATCAGCGTATGCGGCGGTAATGCGAGCCTGTCCGGGTGACAGGGCATGTACCAATCCGGTTCCATCTGCTTCGGCAATGTCAGGGGCATCGCTGGTCCAAATAAACTGATTAGTAGGTATTACCTGGTTATCCTGGGTAATTCTTTTTGCGGTAAGCTGTAATATTTCGTTTACCAGTAAGGATGTATTGGGCAGCGATTCTATTTCAATAGTGAAAGAGCCCGTAGCCAGGTCATCCACCACATCGGTACCGATGCAGCTGGTTAACATCAGCAGGTAGGCTGTCAGGATAATCGGATTGCGCCTGGGTTTCATAAGCGTAGCGGTATCAAAATTGTTGACACATAGTTACTGAAGCAAAATGAAAAAAAAAGTAAGCTATCTGACAATTGGATAAGGAAACAGCAGAATTAATGATGTGTTACGGCAATAAAATTTATAGTCCAATGGGATTTATAAAAGCCTCACCTAAACTTACAAATAGCGAAATAATGCAAATACAATCACCGCGAAATTTTCCAAATCCGGCCCTTCGGTCTTATCCAAATGTGATACCTTCCTACCCAAGCTATGGTATACAATTTGATAACCGTTGGTATAATCTTTATATTATTAAGTCAGAATAAATTCCATAATGAAAATGAAACTAAATAAAAAAATGCTAGAAGGGATTTTTATTGTAATTCTAATAATAGTTGTAAGCACTTACTTTAGTACAAAAGATAAAAATGAGCAAAAAAGAATTGATGAAAACTCCAGCTATCAATACTCTGGACAGAATCAAGCAGCCATTCTACCCATCCGTAAGAGCTTAGGGTAGTTGGGGTGCATTTCTATCAATTCAGCGTTCAATTCTAAGTTTGCGATAATGGTTTGTAGCCAATTAGTGTTAAAATGGTCAGTTTTGATGTCTTGCGGAGAGCAAACCGTTTTACCTTGTAAGTGATTTTCTAACAAGCACAGATTCAGGGTCATCATTACAGCCTGGAAGTGAAAAGATAATTGTTTTTCTCTAGTGCTTTGACAGTGAGTGAGTCCCAGATGCTGTTTGGCATCTCTAAAGAGAAACTCTATAGCAAAGCGTAAACGATAGTAAGCTACTATGGTAGTAGCTGAGAGTTCCAAATCCGAACAGGCCAATAGAAAAACTCCTTTGTTTGCCTTCTTATGCTCATTAGTGACCATCAGTTCAAAGCAAGCCCGCTGTTCACAGACACCAAAGCCAATGCGCTTACCTCTAATCCTTTTAATGCTTTCTGCGAACAACCGCTCCAGTATTTATCCAAGCCGTAGCTTTTTTTACCACTCTTAGGTATGTAGCCGCAATCACGTACGGCAATCCAGGTCTGCCCACCCAAGAACAGATCAATAAGGAGTTCGTTAAACTCCTTGAAGTCAAAAGCTTTAGTATAGTTACGCCGAAATGTACGCTCACACATCTGGCTCCAACGTGACATGTTCATAAAGTCGCAGCGACCCCGGCCTGAGAGCGACACCTTCACCAGGTTGATTAAAAACTTTCTGAAAGGTTGGGAAATGTCAGGCATTTTTGTCATTATCGTATGGGGAATCTCTAAGGTTTTCATGGCACCGGGCCACGGTGGCTCTTCAAGTTAAGTTCGCAAAACTAACTTAGCAGAGTGCCTTTACTTTTCCAAAAACTGTCCGAAGTATTGG
>JBGTIS010000004.1:0-36973 GCA_041745535.1 Cyclobacteriaceae bacterium
GGTGCCGCTTCCCAGGCTGCCTGTGCTTCAAAACTATATACTTTTTCGTCGGCCAGCCATTTTAGTAAAGTAATGATTAGTACTATAATAGCCATATCGGCTGCCGGACATTCCTGAATATCCAGTATGCGGATCTCGATAGAGCCCCGGTCGAAGCGGGCAATGGCACCACGGGAATTCAGCCATACCGGTTCCAGAATATGGTCGGTGTCGAAAGGTTGAATTCCCTGCTGAATCTTCCGGTAAATCGTATCCTGATAATCTTTATGAGAGAAAACCGGTTCGGGAATCACCATGCCGGTTAAAGCCGGGATGCGTTTCTGGTTTTTCTGATAATAAAACAAGCGCCGGTCGGCATAACCGGTAAATTCACCATCCAGAATAGGGGAGCTTGCCGCAAGCGCCGGTAAAATAGGCAAAGCAATGCGAATAGCGGCATGCAGTTTGGCAAATTCCTCATCGCCGGTAAAAGGTAAATTAATGTGCGTACTTTGGAGGTTCGACCAGCCATGACCACGGCAGTCGAAAATGCGGTTATAGGCATCGTAAATTTCGCTGTTGTCGTGCGGCCAGAGCTTGGTTTCCGTATCCGGATGCATGCTCGGATGAGCCGCTGAGGGCATCATCATGGCGCCAAACGGCTCTAGTAACCGATTAATTTCCTTGATATTTTTATGAAAATGTTGGTTCAGTTCAACCAGTTGCGAGGTGGGCGCACTGCATTTGATTTCAATTACATGCAGCACCAATTCGTTCGACCAGGTAACCTCACCACGTTCTACGTCGCTTCCGTAAGTGCCCAGCACCGATTTGAGCAATTCATCCGAAATAGGACGTACTGCCAGGGTTTTTTTATCCACAATCATATATTCCAGCTCAATACCATAAGCCTGGAAAATATGCAAAGAAGAAGGTTGTGCCATGATCAATACGCTTTAACCCGCTGCATAAATACTTCCATAATCCGCAGATACAGATTTTCTTTTTCTACCTTATCTTCAATGCCCGAATCAATGTTCGGGTTATCGTTTACTTCTATCACATAAAACTTTCCGTTGGCTTCTTTCACATCCACGCCATATAAGCCATCGCCAATAAGCCGGGTGGCGTTCAGGGCTGTTTCAATAAGTTGGCCGGGCGCTTCGTACAATGGAACCGTTGCGGCTTTGCCTGCCTGCGATTCTGCACCACCTCCCCAGTTTACAATTTGCCAGTGGTTGCGGGCCATGAAATATTTGCAGATGAACAGTGGCTGATTATTTAAAATACCCACCCGCCAGTCGAAATCAGTAGGAAGAAATTCCTGGGCGATCAGCAGATCCGATTTTTCAAACAGCTCGGCTAATGATTTTTTCATTCCTGCCTGTGTAGTAATTTTTACTACGCCTTTTGAAAAAGCACTGTCGGGTTGTTTCAGAATAAAAGGTAGTTTAAAATCCTGGAGCGCTTCCTTGGCATTTTCTTTTCTTACGATAATAGAGCGGGGCGTAAGCACTTTATTAGTGGTAAGCAATTCGTTCAGATATACCTTGTTCGTACATTTCAGAATTGAGTTAGAATCGTCCAGTACTACCAGCCCGTCTGACTCGGCTCTTCTGGCAAACCGAAACGTGTGGTGGTTTACGTTGGTAGTTTCCCTAATGAAAAGGGCATCGTACTGAATGAGTTTTCCGAAATCGTTTTTGGTGATGGTTTCGGCACCAAAACCTACTTTTTCGGCTGCTTTCAGAAATTTTTTAATGGCTTTCTGATCAGAAGGTGGCGTTTGTTCTTCCGGATTTACCAATATAGCCAGGTCGTACTTTTTTCGCTGATAGCCTTTGCTGTACCTGCCTTTTCCCGAAAAATAATCTTCCACTGCCAGGGTCAGGATATTTTTATCTTCTTCAGGAACTTCTGAAAAGTTAAGCGGCTTTAACGATTGCAGATTCCACTTTGCTTTTTTTACAAAATTTACCTTTAAAATAGGAGCCTGTACCAGGTTGAAAAGTGCCGTGGCTACGCGGTTATAATTTTCGTTGGCAGTGCGGCCAAAATAAATACAGAATTCTACCGAATCGTTTTTTTCACCTTTGCAGGAAAGCTGAATCAGGTCGTCAAAATCCTGGGCATCTTCCCGGATCAGGGAAGGAAATCTGAAGTCCTGAATAGTAGCGATATTCGGAGTAACTTTATGCCCGCGGGCTTCGGCCAGCAGCGAAACATAATAACCCAGGGTTTGGTACTGATAAGATTTGCAAAGATTCAATATTTTGATATTTCCGGAACTTTGGTATTTACTGTTCGAAATGTATTCGGCTGGTGAAACGGTTTCCACGCCTTCCACATGAATGTTCCAGGTACCCGGATTTTCAGTAATGATGAATTTGGACATATAAACTATAATTGTTTTTGCGGGTGAATAATCAGCAAATTGGCATCGTAGGTAACGATGCCAAGCATAATGGCGTTGATAAGCCTGTTAGGATTAACCTGATAATACTGTGTTTCTGCCATAGGATTAGGGTTTAATGGATCTGAAATATAAACTTTACCTGTATTTTTTGAATAACCGTTGACCACTACAAAATGTCCTGCCGATTCTCCTCTTACATCGTCGTACTGGTTGGTTACGCCAATTTCCCGCTTGCAGTGGTACAGATAAGTGGCATTGAGGCCGGTAAGGATAGGGATATCACGAAGTAAGTATTTCTTAATGAGAGCGGGAGTCATTTCTTCAAATCTTATTTTTCCTCCCAACCGTAAAAATTGCAGATAAGCATCGGTTTCAAATGGAATATAAATATCCTTTTTGTATTTAAGTTGCTCTAGCAATTTTGCTTCCAGATTTACCCCTTCTTCAAACCAGGTGGGATCAAAAATATGTAGGTTAAAGGTGAATATGGTAACCTTATAATTGCGTTTTAGTGCATGGATGCCCAGCAAAACCGCCAGTGTGCCGCCGGTTTTTAACTGGATTACCTCATTAATTACATCCTGAATGCCAATATGATCGCCAAAATAATTATAAACAGCCTGCAAACAGGTTGGACCGCAGGTTACGTCATCGGGTTGTGCCTGAATTTTAAATTTTAATATGGTGTCGTCGTTTTCCGCTTCATCCATTGGCTTAAAAAGTTATTAAAATTAAAAAGTAAAGCTATATAAAATTTGTTTCAGATTAATGACTAAAAAGTAGAATAAACAGACGTGTTTTCAATAAATAGGTTTGATTTTTAAAGAAGAAAAAAAACAAAGCCTGCCACTGCGCACAAGCTTTTATTTTATGTATTGACAGTCAATTACTTATGAGTTAGCAACTGCGGTAGTTTATGCTTACAATATTAAGCTATTTTTTCTGAAAGCTCCCTATTCACGGGTTAGGAAAAACCACTTCGCGAATACTTTCTTTTTCATGTCCGTACGGGCAGCCTGTGGCAAACGAAGCTCTTTTCCCGGTAAGAATTTTAACTACCTTTGAAGAAAAATGTAAAATGATGGTGAGAATTATTACTATACTGCTTCTAACTTTCTCGTTCCAGCAGGCTGGGTTTGGCTGGGGGCAAACAGGTCATCGGGTGGTAGGAAAGATAGCTGAAAAATATCTCAGTAAACGTGCGTTAAACAACATCAACAAAATTTTATGGCCTGCCAACCTGCCTATGTCGGGTACCTGGATGGACGAAATCCGTTCCGATACTGCTTACGATTACACCTATACCTGGCATTGGGTTACTATTCCCGAAGGGCAAAGTTTTGACCCGGATGTACAGGAACCAAGCGGCAACGCTTTTACCGCGCTTCAACAAATTATTACCGCACTGAAAAGTGATACGCTGTCTGCTCAAAAGGAACAGGAATACCTCAAAATGCTGGTCCATCTGGTAGGCGATATCCACCAGCCTTTGCATGTAGGCACTGGCCAGGACCGGGGCGGCAACGATGTGCGTGTGGATTGGATGGGCAATCCATCTAATCTGCATCGGGTATGGGACAGCGACCTGATCGACAGCAAACAACTCAGCTATACCGAACTGGCCCATTACCTGGAGCTACGCGCCACCCCTGACCTTAAGAAGCAATGGCAGGCTGCCTTGCCCGGCCAGTGGTTGGAGGAAGCCATGAAATTACGGTCTTCCTTATACGATATACCCGAAGATAGAAAGCTGGGGTACCAGTATTTGTTTCATAATTTTCCGCTGGTTGAGCAACAGTTACTGAAAGCCGGTATCCGGCTGGCTGGTATTCTGAATGAAATTTATGGCTAATCTAAATCTTTATTAAACTGGTATCAGGAAGAATTTTTGTTTATTTTTACTAAACTTTTATTATACATACTAAAACTAATTATTAATAAAAGCACATGGATTCAGATAAACTTAAGTCTGAGGGGGATGTCAACTTTACGCCTGCCCGAACAGCCTATAACCAGAAAAATATAGATGAGGAAACACAGTACTGGCTGGATGAAGACGCACGGTATTTTTTGCGTCAGTCGTTGTCTACCCCTTGCCTGAATGTAATGGAAACATGCGGGGGAAGCAAAATAACCGACATGCGGGGCAAATCGTATTACGACTTTCATGGCAACAATGTGCATCAGGTAGGCTTTGGGAATCCAAAAGTGATAGCGGCCATTACCAGTCAAATGCAGGCACTTTCTTTCTGTACCAGAAGATATACCAATAAACCAGCCATTGAACTGGCTAAAAAACTGACTTCGCTGGCGCCGGGCGATTTAAATAAAGTATTGTTTGCCCCGGGTGGCAGTCTGGCCATGGGCATGGCTATCAAACTGGCCCGGGTGGCCACCGGCCGGTTTAAAACCATTTCGATGTGGGATTCTTTTCATGGAGCCTCATTGGATGCCATTTCTATTGGCGGTGAAGCCATTTTCAGGTCTGAAATAGGCCCCCTGCTACCGGGTACAGAACATGTGCCCCCTTCAGATCCACAAAACTGTCCGTTTCATTGTGGAGCATCCTGTAACCTCAACTGTGCCCATTACATCGAATATGTACTTGAAAAAGAAGGAGATGTGGCGGCGGTGATCGCCGAAACCATTCGTTCAACGCCCTACATTCCTCCGAAAGATTACTGGAAAAAAGTAAGGGCTGCCTGCGACAAACATGGTGCTTTACTTATTCTGGATGAAATACCACATTGCCTGGGCCGCACAGGTACCATGTTTACCTGCGAGCATTATGATGTGGTACCCGATATGGTGGTGATTGGCAAAGGGCTGGGTGGTGGTATTTTCCCGCTTGCTGCCCTGGTGGTAAGAGAAGAACTGGACGTAATGCAAAACAAGGCCCTGGGGCATTACACCCATGAAAAAAACCCGGTTGCCTGTGCGGCAGCTCTGGCCACCATTAGTTTTATAGAAGAAGAAAACTTGCTGGAACAGGTAGTAGAAAAAGGAAATCATATGCGAACTCAATTGAATGCTTTGCGGAAAAAATATCCTGTGATCAGCGAGGTGCGGGGCTTGGGATTATTCATAGGGGTTGAACTCAGAAAAAGTGATGGCAGCCGTGCCGTGGAGGAAGCTGAGAAAATTATGTATCTGGCCCTGGAAAAAGGAATGAATTTCAAAGTTACGATGGGGAATATTCTTACATTAACCCCGGCGTTAACCATTAGTATAGAAGAGATTGAAGATGCCATCAGTATGCTGGATCAATGTTTTTCGGCGCTGGGCCAAAGTTAACGCAAATGAATTATATCGAATTTTATTTTTGACCAATAAACTTCCACTTTCAAACTAACTTCAATGGCTGATAATACTACCAACGCGAAATTTTCCGACCGGGAACAAGGCGACATCAATACCACCAAACTCAGAAAAGATTACTGGAAGAAAAACCTGACGGGTGAAACGAAGTTCTGGTTTGAAGAAGATAAAAAGTACTTTCTGCACCAGAGTTTGTCCACGCCGGTGCTTAATGTACTGAAAAGCGCGGAACGAGCTTCCATTGAAGATCTGGCAGGCCGCAAATACCTGGACATGCATGGCAATGGCGTGCACAATGCCGGTTTCAATAACCCATATGTAATTGAAGCGGTAAAGAAGGCTTTGGATGAGAAAATGACGTTTTGTCCTCGCCGTTATACTAATATTCCAGCCATACAACTGGCCAGGAAACTGGCGGAAATTACGCCCGAAAGCTTGACCCGTTCCCTGTTTTGCCCCGGTGGTTCTGAGGCCATTGAAATGGCACTTACCCTGGCCAAGCAGATTACCGGAAATTTTAAAACCATTTCTTACTGGGATGCCTATCATGGTACTACCTACGGCGCAGCCAGCATTGGGGGTGAAGAGCATTTTAAAGGGGGAAACGGCCCTATGGTGCCGGGCGCGTATCATGTAGAGTTTCCCAACTATTATCGCAATCCCTGGCGGTTTACCACCGAAGAAGAGGTGGATCGGGAATGCCTGCGGCAGATTGAAGTAATTTTACGAAGAGAACCCGACGTAGCAGCCATTATTGGTGAACCTATTTCCGCTACCCCGGTTGTACCCAGCAAGCAGTATTGGGAAGGCGTACAGGCGCTTTGCGAAAAATATGGTGCGCTGCTTATTTTCGATGAAATTATCGAAGGTTTTGGACGCACCGGAAAAATGTTCGCCAGTGAGCATTTTGTAACGCCTGATGTATTGGTACTGGGCAAATCGCTGGGCGGCGGGCTGGTGCCTTTTGCCGGCATCGTTACCAAAGAAGAATACAACACCTTGCAGCACCGCTCTATCGGGCACTACACCCACGAAAAAAACGCGCTTTGTGCTACAGCCGGCCTGGCTGAAATAACCTACATCGAGCAGCATAACCTGGTGCGACATGCCGCCGAACTGGGCCGATATGCCATCGAGCGCTTACATGAAATGAAAGAGAAACACCCTTTGATCGGGAATATTGCCGGTACGGGTTTTCATTTGGGTATTGACCTGGTAAAAGACCAATCTACCAAAGAACGCGCCATCGACGAAGCTGAAATTATTATGTTCAAAGCTTTTGAAAAAGGGGTGGCCTTTAAAATTATTGAAGGCAATATCATTACTCTTCGCCCTTCGTTAACACTCACCAAAGATGAAATGGATCAGGTATTGATGGTGCTGGAAGATAGTATTGCCGAGGTGGAGTAGCATTGGTTTTCAACTATATAACCGGTAATGCCCGATTATACCGCATCCTTTTTTTTTGGGAGAGGGGTAAGGATAAAAATTACCGCTCTGTGCATCTGCTTTTGTTTGCCTAATTACGTTACCCGCCTGTTTTGTTGACTTAATTGTAAAATTTGCCTATTATGCATATCTGAGATTTACATATTTCTTAATTACACCACTACACCGTTCGGGAAAGCTTATGCAACGCAAGCACGACCATGTAAACTACAATTTTGATGTCGATAGGTGGATGGAATTTGTTAATGGTAGTGAAAAAGCCTTTACCGATATTTATGATAAGTACTTCGCGCTTCTTTATGGATATGGCATGCAGTTTTGTGCCGATAAGGCTGTTATTAAAGATTGTATACAGGATTTGTTCCTTGAGCTTTGGAGTAAAAAAACAAAGCTGGCCCATATCCAATCGTTAAAGTATTACCTCTATAAATCGTTAAGGAGAAAAGTAATAAAAACATTATCCAGAAAGGATTTCTCCGCATTGAAACACAAAACATTATCCTTTGAATTCAATCTGCAATCGGGCTTTCCCGAAGAAATTCCATTGATAGAAAAAGAAATTATCCGGGATAATAAAATAAGAATTCAATGGGCATTGAAAAGACTTACCTCCCGCCAAAAAGAAGCTGTTTTTCTGAAATTTTACGAAAACCTCTCCTACGACGAAATTGCCTCTATTATGGGCTTGAGCGAAGCGAAATATGCCCGAAAACTCATTTACAGGTCGTTGGGAGAGTTAAAAGCTGTTTTGCGCAAATATAAAGACAGCCTTGTTATTACTTCTTTGTCGCTGCTAATGCTGCTGATTGAAACTCAAAATCTGTAAATCAGATTGACCATTTATCCCGCCGTTTCAAGTGCTTCTCCGCTATCCATATTCTGATAGTAATTAAATAATAATACTGATTTTTATAAATCGTATAATATCAACTGAAAAAAATGTTAAAAATGTGATTTTTGAAAAATATTTGTAAGTCTGTGGGGTCATTCCGGTAATTTGTTTCCTCTTAGTGTGAATAGCGTAGCAAAACTACAACTACGATAAAATCTTCATTATTTTATCATGAACTATCGCTACAACACTACAGAAAACCTGGTTGCTGATGATTATTTCCGGCAGTGGGTGCGGCATCCTGATGAGGAAAGTAACCGGTTTTGGAAAAACTGGATACAGCAACACCCTGAAAAATATGAAACGCTTCAGGAAGCTAAGTTTATTTTGCGACATCTGCGTTTCAAAGTGCCCCAGCCTGAACAGGCAGATTATTTGGAAATAAAACAAAAAATACAACGGGAGATCAATAAAACTGCTCCTTGTTTGTCCATCTCTTACGCTGCTACTGAAAATCTGGCGCAAAGGGTAATAATGTGGAGATTAGCGGCAGCTTTTTTTACCGGTATTACGCTGCTGGGTATTCTGTATTTCTTCTTGCTTCGTGAACAACCAGCGGTTACCTATGAGAGCCACTATGGAGAAATACAAAATATTCTATTACCCGACAGCTCTACCGTTACCCTGAATGCCAATTCCACCCTAACGCTGGGATCCGACTGGCACAAAAGCCGCGAAGTATGGCTTGAAGGAGAGGCTTTTTTCGCGGTGAAGAAACTGGAAAATATCACCAAAGGCTCAAAAGAAACCCCGAACAGCCAACCGGTTAAATTCATTGTACATACCTGTAACCTGGACGTGGAAGTGCTGGGTACCCGGTTTAATGTAAGCGAAAGAAGAGGCATAACACAGGTGGTGCTGAACTCAGGTTGTGTGCAGGTAAAGAACAATACCGATGAGGAAATTATGAAAATGCATCCGGGCGATCTGGTAGCTTATTCAAAAACTGAGCGGAAATTTCTTAAAAAAGAGGTGAATCCTTCGCTCTTTACTTCCTGGAAAGAAGGCCGGTTTGCCTTCGATAGCACACCTATTAATGACATCGCCCAAATGCTGGAAGACACTTATGGCTATAAAGTAAGCATTGAAGACGAGCAGCTTGCCTCCAGAAAATTTACGGCCGACATTCCTTCCCATGATGTGGACATTTTACTAACCCTGATTGCCGAATCATTGGATGTGAAAGCAGAAAAAATAAATAACGAAATAGTAATTAAAAATTAATAATCACCAGATGAAAAAATGTTTTACTCCTCCCTAAAACCGATGCCTGCAAAGGCAAAAAGGGAAAAAACGCCACCACTCCTTTTTGCTACAGAGAAGCTGGCGGCTGATTCATATCTTCAACTTTAAATTTATCAATTATGCGAACTTCTATACAACTTATAGGCAAATTATTAGCCGGCTTTTTCTTTTGCCTGGTTGGTTTTAGCGCCTTTGCCCAGGCGCTTGCTACCAACTATACGGATTTGCCTTTCAAAAAAATAGCAGGTCTTACCAATCCTGAGCAAAATAATTCGATTTCGCTGGATAAGGTGCTGGATAATCTTGAAAACCAATACCAAATCCGTTTCGCCTACGAAGACAAAACCATAGAGAACAAGTTTCTGGACCCTGCCAAAGCACGTGCGCTTATGCGCCAACCGGTTGGTGATTTGGAAAAAGTGCTGAAAGAAATCCTGCAGCCTCTGGCCCTGAATGCCAAAAAAACAGGAGATTATTATGTGGTGAAAGCAGTTAAACCCAAAGAAGCTCAATTTAAGAAAATAAAAGCCCAGACTCCCCTTCATACCGGTCAGGAAAATATGGCCAGTTTTTCACATTTAAAGAAATTCGCGGGGCAACAATTGAATACGATGCTGGCTACCCAGGAAAAAAATATCCAGGGTCAGGTAACTGATGTTACAGACGGATCAGTATTGCCGGGGGTAAATATATTGGTAAAAGGCACCGTGATTGGTACGGTTACCGATATGGATGGCAATTACAAAATTACCGCACCGGACAATGCCACTGTTCTGGTGTTTTCTTCTGTAGGATATGAAACCGAGGAGATCCCTATCGGAGACCGTTCGGTAATCAATCTGGAGTTATCGCCTGATATACAGGCATTGTCTGAGGTGGTAGTAACGGCATTAGGTATTAAAAAGGAAACCAAAAGTTTAGGATTCGCTACCGCTAAAGTGGAACCCGAGCAAGTAACGGTGAACCGCTCAACAAACTTTATTCAGTCGTTACAAGGCAAGGTGGCTGGCGTAAATATTTCCGGTATGGCTACCGGTGCGGGGGGCTCAAGCACCATACGGATTCGGGGGCAGTCTGCTTTTGCCGGGGCCAACCAACCCCTGATTGTGGTAGATGGTGTTCCCATCAGCAATGACAGGCAATATGGCGGTACCCAGGGAGCCAATAATTCAGATACGGGCGATGGTTTGCTCAGTATAAACCCTGATATCATTGAGTCGATGACAGTATTGAAGGGAGGGGCGGCTGCCGCTTTATATGGTTCTCGGGCCAAAGATGGGGTCATCATGATCACTACCAAAACCCGCGGACAGAAGAAAGGCATTGGGATTACCTGGAATAGCAACTTTACCTATGACAAGGCCGTGGATGATACCGATTTTCAGTATGAATACGGACAAGGAGAAAGAGGTACTCGGCCTACTACTCCATTCCCTGATTCGGGCGTATGGAGCTTTGGAGAAAAAATAGAACCTGGAATGACGCAAATTTTGTATGATGGGGAGGAAGTGCCTTATGTACCCCAGAAAAATCAGATTACAGATTTTTATGACGGAGGGTATACTTTTACCAATACCCTTTCTGTCGCTGGGAGCGGCGAAAATGGTGGCTTCAACCTTTCATTATCCCAGCTAGACAATGATGGTATCACCCCCAACTCCAGTTTTGACAGGTATAACACCAGCCTTGGATTTACCCAAAGTATTACCACTAAATTTACTGTTTCCGGAAATATTAATTACAGTAGGGAAATTCACAACAATCCACCCCAGATAGTGGCCCAGGATATGACCTCAACAAAAACTATATACACCCTGGCGAATACCATGCCTTTGGATGTTTTGGAAAGAAATCAGCGGGATGAAAATGGGAACGAGATCATTTACTCCCGCTTTAGAAACAGGACCAATCCTTATATTTCGGTCAACGATCACTTCAATGATGTAGACCGGGACCGCATCTATGGCAACATCACCATGCGGTATAACTTCACCGACTGGCTTTACTTGCAGGGCAGGGTAGGGCAGGATTTTTACTCTCAGAACCAAACACTGAATTTCCCCTCCCTGATGGCAGGGATTGCCCCAGCTCCTCCAGGGTTTGTGAACGGGTCTGTTACCAAGGACGAGCGCAGGTTCAGGGAAATTAACTCCGACTTTTTGATAGGGGCTAATAAGGAATTCAATGAAAAATTTGGAGTTAGCCTAACTTTTGGCGGAAATATCATGTACCGCCGTTCCGATCGTAATAGTATTCTTGGACAGGATTTTATTGTACCCTTTTTGTATACTGTAGCGAATACACGCGTTAGGGATCCTCTTTATGAATACTCAGAACGCAAGGTCAATTCCTTGTACGGGGCTGCTGAATTTTCTTACAATGATTACCTGTTTTTGAATGTTACGGCCCGTAACGACTGGTTTTCTACCCTATCTCCTGAAGAAAGAAGTGTGCTTTATCCTTCAGTTTCCGGTAGTTTTGTGTTCTCACAGGCTTTTGCCGGTATGCCTAACTGGCTCAACTTTGGTAATGTAAGAGCTGCCTACGCTGAAGTAGGAAGTGATACGGATGTAAATCCCTTCTCACAAACACTGGGCTACAATATTAATAGCAACTTATTTCAGGGACCCACTTCCGTTCAGCCTTTGGGCATCATTAGCACTACCACTATTCCTAACCCAAGCCTACGACCCATGCGGGTAAAAGAGTACGAAGTAGGCTTTAATGTACAAATGTTTGATCGGGTTACCCTGGATTTTGCTTATTACAACAAACTTAGCATAGATCAAATTTTAGCAGCTGCCGTTTCTAATACTTCGGGTTACACCTCCCAACTGATCAATGTGGGCGAAAGCGTAAACCGGGGATTTGAAATGCTACTGAATTTAACGCCCATCAGCAATGATGCCTTTTCCTGGGATATATCCTTCAATGGTGCTTATAATACTTCCGAAGTATTGAAATTGGGGTTGGATGATGCCGATGTTTCTATCGGAGGCACGATCCGCCAGGTAGTAGGACAGCCGTTAGGGCAAATCTATGAAAGGGGATACCTGCGGGATGAGCAAGGCCGGAAAATATTCAATGCCAACAGTGGGTTACCTGAACAAACGGCTGAACCAATCGCCCTGGGCAGCGCTATTCCCAAATGGATAGGCGGTATTACTAATACTTTCAATTATAAGGGTTTATCGGCCTCTTTCCTGGTTGATTTTAAATTAGGTCATGACCTCATTTCCTCTGCCGAGTTTGATTTTGTGCGCCATGGAAAACACAAGAAATCCCTCATAGGCCGGGAGCAAGGTTATGTAATTGGGGATGGAGTAACGCCGGATGGTGCCAGGAATGAAACACAGGTAGAAGTGCAAACCTTCTATGAAGCAGATGCCCGCATTCGTGAAGACTTTGTGTACAATGCCGGTTTCTGGAAATTCCGTCAGATTACGGTTGGCTATGATTTTATGCGCATACCGGGTATCGCTAACTTTCTGCCAGTGCAAGGGCTTACTTTGAGCGCGGTTGCCAACAATGTGTATACCATCAAAAGATGGACAGAAAACATGGACCCAGAGCAGGTACACCAAATTGATGGCACCCAAGATATTGCCCTTCCGATGGTGCGTAGCTATGGCTTTAACCTGAGAGTGCAGCTTTAAGGGAAAATTTCCTGCTAATCCGATTTTTGACATTAAATACTGATTAAGATGAAAAAAATAAATATTCTAATACTGCTATTCGTCTTCGGCTTTTGCTTGATAAATACAAGCTGTGATGACGGTTTTGATGAACTGAATACCAGCGAAATTGCCATTAATGAGTTAGACCCTGTTTATGTTTTGAACCATGCGGTCTATAGAACTTCCTCTCATTTTGACAGGCATACCCTGAACTATGAAATTTCCATTGTACAACAAATGATCACCCCTTTTGGCGTTTCTTTGGCGGGTGCCAACTACAATCAGGAAAACTTTACTTATATGGATAATACCTGGCAAAATAATTATGAGAGTGTGATCCGAAATACGGTGGATGTTATCTCAAAAACTAAAGATGATCCCGACCGATCTAACGTCTATAACATGGCAAGGATCCTTCGGGCATTTAGTGGCATTGTGCTGACAGATACCTACGGGGATGTTCCATTCATCAATGCCGGATTGGGTTATATTGATGGACAAGGTTCGCCTGTTTATGATACACAAGAGGCTATTTATGACTATGTTTTGAGTGAACTGGAAGCGGCTACAGCGGCTTTGGATGTAAATGGACGCATAGAAACCGGTGATGTTTTATATGCAGGGGACATAACCAAATGGAAACGTTTTGGCTATTCGTTAATGCTGCGGGCAGCCATGCGTCTTACCAAAGTGAAGCCTGCCAAAGCAGAGGAATATGTTAAAAAAGCCGTAGCCGGAGGCGTGATGCAGTCTAATGATGACATAGCCATGGTGCGCCATTCGTCCAACTTCCCCAATTTAGTGGGGTCGCAACTCAATGGGTCAGAAGCTGCCAACTATTATATGGCTAAACCTTTGGTAGATTATTTTCAGGCTAATGATGATCCTCGCTTAGATGTGATGGCCGTCAGGTATGTGGGTGCGATTAATGGTGGTACCCAAACCGAAGCAGTGGCAACCCGTGATCCGGCTGACCAGATAGGGTTTCCAATTGGCTATGATAACAACTCTATTGTTCCGATTGCTGAAGCAGATGGAGTGGGTAGTTTTTATGGATATACCCAATTTGACAGAAACACGGTAGGCAAGCAAACCGCCGCCTTTTTCATGCTCACTTATGCCCAAACGCAGTTGCTGCTGGCAGAAGGTGTGGTAAGGGGCTGGGTACAGGGAGATGCCGCCACTTATTTTGCCAACGGCATCCGGGCGCACATGGAGCAACTAGCCATTCATGATGCAAACATGAGTATTCCGGAAACAGAGATTTCCACTTACATCGGGGCGCATCCTTTGGTTGCCGGAATGGAAATGGAACTAATCAATGTCCAATACTGGGTGGCCTCTATTTTCAATGCTGAAGAGGCATTTGCGAACTGGCGCCGGAGCGGATATCCGGTTTTAACCCCCAATCCATACCCTCAAAGTGGAATTGACGGTGATTTCATCCGCCGGATGGATTATGATGTAAGTGAGTACACCAATAATCTGGAAAACATCAATGCCGCTATCAGCCGACAAGGCCCAGATAAGCTGGATACCCGGGTTTGGTGGGATAAAGAATAATACAGTAAAACTTTTATTATGTTTACAGAGCCTCTCCAATGAGGCTCTGTTTTTTTGTCTTCCAAAGCAATTAAATTTGCCTGTCAGAATAGGTTTCATAAAAAATAACCTGTTAAATTGATCGGCAATGGTTCACCCTTGTTTTGTCATTTTCACCACCAGTTTTTATCTGTAAAGAAAAACCTGGTTATTGCTAAAGAAATAAAATAATACTTCAGTAAATTTTATGAAATTTTTGACCCTACTTACGCTTTTTGCTCTGAGTGCCTTATTCGCCTGTAATACCCAAACCGACCTGCCCGAATCACTTTCACAACTCTGGTATTCGCAACCTGCTGAAAAGTGGACCGAAGCGCTGCCCATTGGGAATGGCCGGCTGGGTGCGATGATTTACGGTGGCGTAACCACCGATCATATCCAGTTCAATGAGGAAACCCTGTGGACCGGCGAACCCCGCGATTACCAGCGGGAAGGGGCTTACCAGTATTTGCCACAAATCAGAAAGTTACTTTTTGAAGGCAAACAGGCGGAAGCCGACCAACTGGCAGAGGCACAGTTTATGGGAAAGCGAAACAATGAAGATCATTATGAGGAAGAATTAACTGCCTGGGTGAAAAAGGTAACGCGCGTTTCTGAAAATTCTCCCGCATCAGCTGCTTTTAATGAGAACGGTTGGAAAGAAATGAAACTTCCGGCCAGTGATGGTTGGGAAACCCAGGACCTGGCCAACCTCGACGGCGCTGTCTGGTTCAGAAAAAAAGTGGAGGTGCCTGCTTCCTGGAAGGGGAAAACCCTGACACTGGAATTGGGAAAAATAAGCGACGACGATTACACGTATTTCAATGGTAAAAAAGTAGGAGCTACAGCAGGAAAAGATCATCTGCGTCGATATAAAATACCGGCTTCTTTGGTTCAGGAAGGTCCGAATACGATAGCAGTACAAATAATTAATTATACTGATAAGGGAGGTTTCAGAGGATTTAATGATGACCATGGTTTTATAGCACTGTATCCGGCAAACGCTTCCCAGGAAGAAAAAATAAACCTGAATGGAAACTGGAAATACGCGGTGCGGGATAACCAACCACCTTTATTTCCAAAATACCAGGAAACCTATCAACCTTTTGGCGATGTGTGGCTGGCCTTTAAAAACCAGACCAATCCTGAACATTATCGCCGTGCATTGGATATTTCCCAGGCGGTTTCAAAAGTTTCCTATGAAGTCGATGGCATCACCTATACCCGCGAATACCTGGTGAGCGAACCCGATCAGGTACTGGCCATACACCTGACAGCCAGCAAAAAGGGAACACTGAGTTTTGAAGCCAAACTGAACAGTCCGCACCCAAATGCTGCTACAAAAAAAATTGACGACCATACGCTGGGCCTGGCCGTGGCCGTACGAGGCGGTGCGCTACAGGGAGAAAGTTACCTGAACATTCAGGCTTCTGGAGGTGCTTATACTGTGGCTGATGATAAAATCACGGTGGATCAGGCAAATGAAGTTACCCTGTATCTGGCAGCAGGCACCAATTATGTGAATTACAAAGATGTTTCTGGCAATCCGGCCACCCGATGCCAGCAAGCTTTGCAGGGCATTACCGATCAATCTTACGAGGATATCAAAAACGCTCATGTGCAGGAATATCAGCAGTATTTCAACACGCTGTCAGTTAATATGGGTACGAATGCCAACGATTCATTACCAACCGATGTACGACTCAATCGCTTTGCTGCTTCGCCCGACCCGGCTTTTGTGGCTTTGTACCTGCAATATGGACGGTATTTACTGATTTCCAGTTCACGGCCCGGTACACAACCTGCTAACCTGCAGGGCATCTGGAACGATTTGCTGACTCCACCCTGGGATAGCAAGTATACCACCAACATTAACGCGGAGATGAATTACTGGCCTGCTGAACTGCTCAATCTTTCGGCCTGCCATGAGCCCCTGTTTCAGATGATTAAAGAACTGGCCGAAACAGGACAGAAAACGGCCAAAGCCCACTACAACGCACCTGGCTGGGTATCGCATCATAATACCGATTTGTGGCGGGGCACAGCGCCCATCAACGCGGCCAATCATGGCATTTGGGTAACGGGCGGAGCCTGGATGTGCCAGCACCTGTGGGAGCATTTCCAGTTTACCCAAGATACTACTTTCCTTCGCAAAGAGGGGTATCCTATTATGAAGGAAGCCGCCCGGTTTTTTGTAGATTTCCTCGTAAAAGACCCGAAAACAGGCTGGCTCATCAGTTCGCCTTCTAATTCGCCTGAAAATGGCGGACTGGTGGCCGGACCCACCATGGACCATCAGATTATCCGTGCCTTGTTTCAAAACTGTATAAAAGCCAGTGAAATTCTGAAAACCGATGCGGAATTTCGGGCCACACTTATACAAAAATACGAACAGATCGCTCCCAATCAGATTGGGAAGCACAAGCAGTTGCAAGAGTGGCTGCAGGATGTGGACGATCCGGAAAACCACCATCGGCATGTGTCGCATTTGTGGGCGGTATATCCGGGCAATGAAATTACCTGGGAAAAGAATCTGGAAATGATGAAAGCCGCCAGACAGTCGCTGATGTACCGGGGCGATGAAGGAACGGGCTGGAGCCTGGCCTGGAAAATCAATTTCTGGGCAAGGTTTAAAGATGGCGACCACGCTTTTAATATGATTAAAATGCTGCTCAGCCCGGCTGAAGATCCGAAACGCGATACCCGGGGCGGTTCTTATCCAAATCTCTTTGATGCGCACCCTCCTTTTCAGATTGACGGGAATTTTGGTGGAGCAGCCGGCATTGCCGAATTGCTGGTACAAAGCCATACCGGCGCCATCGATATTTTGCCAGCCTTACCCGCTGACCTGCCTGCTGGCGAAATTAAAGGCTTGCGCGCCCGGGGTGGCTTTGAACTGAATATGCGGTGGAAAGCAGGGAAGTTGGAACAGCTGGAAGTAATTTCTAAAGCAGGCATTCCCTGTACAATCAGATACATGGATCAGACGAAAGAATTCAAAACCGAAAAGGGGAAGGCTTACCAGCTGGATAAAAATTTACAATTCATGTAACAAACTCATACTAAATTCCAATAAAATTTAAGCACAGGTCTTTGCTTAAAAGATTGGGTTTTTGAAAGGATTGGGTAAACCTGGCGCGGAATCAGAATTAAGATACGGGTATTTAAAGAATTATAATTACTTTTAAAGTCATAAGAATTTTTTATCATTTACTTTCAAACAACCACTACTTTCATTTATGTTATATAAAGTTCAATTATTTTGCCTCCTGATAATTACCGGGGCTGCCTGTACAAATGAACAGGAAACT
The DNA here is from genome assembly GCA_041745535.1 of Cyclobacteriaceae bacterium. Lineage (GTDB taxonomy): Bacteria > Bacteroidota > Bacteroidia > Cytophagales > Cyclobacteriaceae > JBGTIS01. The sequence goes on from JBGTIS010000004.1 coordinate 17,869, forward strand.
GAAACAAAGAATGGGAGCAGTAGCCTGCCCGCAACAACCATTGGTCTGGATAATCTGAATGCCTTTCAGGTAGTGCAGGCTACTAACTGGCAAATTGCCGGCGATGTATATGCCAACCGGCATGAAGATCAGAATTTACAACCCACTGAAGGTGCTGGTGTGCTGGTGAACCTACCTGCCAAAAACGCAGGTGAAAACGCCAATCTGCTCACTAAACTTGAGCATGGCGATATGGATCTGGAGTTGGATTTTCTCATGGCCAAAGGGTCTAATTCAGGCATTTACCTGCAGGGCAGATACGAAGTACAGTTGCTGGATAGCTGGCTTAAAAAAGAATTGAATTATCAGGATTGTGGTGCTGTGTATCAGGGAATAGACACGCGGAACCGGTTTGCCGGACATGCCCCGTTGCTGAACGCAGCCAAAGCACCCGGCCTGTGGCAGCACCTTAAAATACGTTTCAAAGCCCCACAGTTTGACGAGTCGGGAAAAAAAATAAGCAATGCCCGCTTTGAAGAAGTATATCTGAATGGCGAACTGGTACAGCAACAGGTGGAAGTAAGCAGTCCTACCGTATCGGCACTTGCCAACGACGAGAAACCTTTAGGGCCGTTGATGTTACAGGGCGATCATGGTCCGGTAGCTTTTAAAGATATCCGCTACAAAGCGTACGACCATGAACAACTTGCGCTGAAAGAAATGGAATTTGAAGTATATGAAGGCATGTACGAAGCCAGTATAGATACCCTTACCATGTTAAAACCTGATCAATCAGGAAAAACTGATACGCTTTCTCAATTACTGGGTAACGAACACAGTCAACTATCGGTGCGTGGAACGATGGAAGTACCCCGCGAGGGAGATTACCTGTTTGAGGTGAAGGCAGGAGGACCTGCCTGGCTGTTTATCGACGATAAAATGGTTGTTTATAATGGAGGAACCCATAATTTCGGACAAGGCTTTTACGGGAAGCAATACTTAAAAGCCGGTAATTACGATTTTCAGATTGTATATGCCAACTACTCCCGAAGCCTTGCCCTAAGCTATGAAGGCCCGGGTATACCGTGGACAACATTGACCACAACCGCCTCAGCCCGCAAACAGTGGCAACCCGACTCCATGGTGGATCTGGTGAATGAAAAACCCAAAACGCAAAGAGGGTTTATGATGCATGAGGGTGAAAAAGATGAGTATGCCATTGCTGTTGGTATACCTGGCGGCATCAATTACGCTTATGATTTGAAAAACTACAATTTGCTAAGTGCCTGGCATGGCCAGTTTCTGGATGTAAGTGAAATGTGGGTGGAACGGGGCGAACCTCAACTGGAAAAACCTTTAGGAGCTATTGTAGAATTTTCGGGTAAGCCTGCCGCTGCATTGCTGAAAGGCAACAATGCCAATTGGCCCGATTCAGTGAATGCTGATGAAGGGATTCTTAAAAACCGGGGCTATAGAATGCGAAAAAATGGCCTGCCCGTGTTTTTCTATACCCGCGAAGGGGTACAGGTAGAAGATTATATCTATCCCGCGGAAAATCAGTCCGGGCTGACCCGGGAAATTACTTTCAAAGCAGGTACGCCAGTCAGCGACCTGTATATTCTGGTAGACAGCGGAAAAGCCATAGAAAAGCTACCTGATGGCAGCTATGGTGTGAATAACAAAATGTATTATATAGAAAATTTAAAAGGTTTCCAGGGCGAGCCGGAGATTCGTCAGCGCGACGGATCAGCCGAATTACTGCTCAAAGCCAATGCTTCTGCTTCTAACAAAATTTCTTACTCTATTATCTGGTAATCACATGAAAATGAATGTGCCTTATTCCCTGAATATATTATTATTATTGTGCCTTACATGCTCTGTTTTTGCCCAGCAATCCAGTGATCAGGCGGCCAAAGAAAGTGCTTTTTATGCCATCAAAGATGTGCCCATTCCTGATGATGTAATCCTGGAAGTGGGCGGCCTCGCTTTTACCGACGACGATCAGTTGGGAGTAGCCACCCGCCACGGAGAAATATGGATGATCGATCGGCCCTACTCCGCACAACCTAAATACAACCTGTTTGCTTCCGGACTACACGAGCCGCTTTGGCTGTCGTACCGCAATGGGGCTTTTTATACTACGCAACGCTCCGAACTGACCAAACTGACTGATACTGACCACGATGGCAGCGCTGATTTGTACCAGACGATTTATTCATGGCCCTTATCCGGCAATTATCATGAATATTCTTACGGGCCATTGTTTTTACCCAACGGCGATATGCTGGTTACCCTGAATTTGTCGTGGATTGGCCATGGAGCCAGTTTGCGAAAATGGCGGGGATGGATGCTGAAAATTACCGAAGATGGTAAAATGGAACCTTTTGCCACCGGACTTCGCTCGCCGGCAGGATTTGGCGTGAATGCCGAGGGTGATATATTTTACGCGGAAAACCAGGGCGACTGGATTGGTTCCGGCCGGATCACCCACCTGGAAAAAGGCGATTTCGCGGGTAATCCGGAAGGGCTTCGGTGGTCTGGTGAGCCCAATTCTCCCCTAAACCTTAAAATGGATATGATTCCTGATTCAGTAGGGTTGATGTACGACTTTGCCAAGGAAATTCCCAGTCTGAAAATACCTACTGTTTGGTTTCCTCATACCATTATGGGCATTTCCACTTCCGCTATCTTATCAATAGATAATGATGTTTTTGGTCCGTTTAAGGGGCAGCTTCTGGTAGGCGATCAGGGGCACAGCAAAGTAATGCGGGTGTTTCTGGAAAAAGTAAACGGCGAATACCAGGGCGCCTGTTTTCCTTTTCGGGAAGGTTTTTCTTCAGGCATTTTACGAATGGCCTGGGGCAGCGATCATTCCCTGTTTGTGGGCATGACCAGCCGGGGCTGGGCGTCTACCGGTCCGGAAGACTACGGACTACAGCGCCTGATGTACAATAACAAAATGCCTTTTGAAATGAAAGCCATCCGGGCTACTTCCAATGGTTTTGAAATAGAGTATACACAGCCGGTAGACCCCAAAACCGCATCCAATGCCAGCGCCTACCAGGTAACAGGCTTTACTTATAGTTATCATAGCTCTTACGGCAGCCCTATTATTAATCAGGAAGGCTGTGCGATAGTAAAAGCGGAAGTAATGGATGGCAACCGGAAAGTGCGTTTGTATGTGAGCGGACTTCGGGAAGGATATATTCATGAATTAAAAGCTCCGGGCGTAAAATCGCTCCAGGGAAACGCGCTGCTGCATAAGGTGGCGTATTATACCCTTAACAACTTGCCTGAAGGTGAAGGAATGGACCATGATATGATGGTGGCACAGGAGCAAAACCAGGGAAATACCGGCAACGCTACCGCCTGTGGGGCCGATCCTGCCAAAAATGTAACTACCCAGCCTGCCGACTGGGCCAATGGCCCTGATATTACTATTACCATTGGTACCAAACCCGGCCTTAAGTACGATCTGGAACAGATTGAAGTACCGGAAGGCAGCAAAGTAAAGCTTACTTTTAATAACAATGATGACATGCTGCACAACCTGGTGATTACCAATCCGGGAAAGGGTGATGAAGTAGGAAAAAAGGCTATGGAAATGGGACTGGATGGCGCACAACTTGCCTATGTGCCTCAGTCAGAAGATGTGCTGTTTAATACCTGTTTGTTGCAACCCGAAACATCTGAAAGTATTTACTTTGTGGCTCCCAAAGCTGGCGACTACACGTATGTGTGTACGTTCCCCGGCCATTACCTGAATATGCGGGGTATGATGAAAGTTACCGGTAGGGCTTCCGCCTCCGGGGATTAAAGGATTTGGAGTTAATTGAAAAGATCAGAAATAAAAAAGTTAATCGTTATTTGTTAATTGTTTTTCCTAACAAATAACGATTAACTATCAACGAATAACAAAACAGAACATTATACTTATTCCCATCCCACATGCCTCACGCCAAACGTATAAAAATGGTATGGCTGTTCATCGGTTGTATGATCATTGTTGTTAATTTATTTGGACAAAAAACTGCTTCTCCTGCGCTTATTTCTCAAACGGCTATGCAAAAAGCGTATGAACCTCCAGTGTTTACCGATGCCGACCGGCTTGAAAAAATAAAGGCCACTTTTCCGGTCATTGAAAAAATTTATAAAGAATATGCGCAGAAAAATCAGTTTCCGGGATTTAGTTTTGGGCTGGTGGTAGACGGAACTTTGGTGTATGCCGGAAATACGGGTTATGCGAATATTAAAAGATTGCGACGGCAAAATACGGGTAGGCCACAGTGGTGGGTTACCCGGCTTTGGCAGCAACTGGCTTATTCTTCCCGATTATGGTATTGGGCTGGTATGCTTCGCCAACCTGACCTACGCCCCCACCAGCACCGCCAACATTCAGGTAATGGATACCCTGCTGGCCCTGGCGCACCTGCAACCACGGCAGTTACCGGCTTCACCCATACTGCGACAGCGGAAAGAAGAATTGCTGAAGTTTTTGCCTAATTGGACAAACGCGGCAGAGAGTAATATTTTTGCCGATAACTTTTTTCTGGATAACAACCTGGAAACGCTGAAAAAAGAAACTAAAACGTTGTTTGCCCAAGCTGGTACTATCAAAAACATACTGGATATCGGGCCAGAGAATAACCTGCGTGGTACTTTTATAATGGAGGGAGAAAAAACAAATCTGAGTGTGTTTTTCACCCTTACTCCGGAACAGCCGCCACGTATTCAGGCGTTTAGCATTAAAGAAGTAGCTGATGAAAACAAGGAAACTGCCCGGTAGTTATGTATCAGAAACGAGTATGTGAGAAAACATATAAAAAAATAAGCGTGTGATCAGCAAAGAACTGAAAGAAAAGTACGATACACAATATTCTGATAGAACGGAAGCCTGGCGCAAACTGGGTGCCATTGGGAAAGTAGAGAACATTATGGCGGTAACCAAAGGCTTGCAGTTTGAAAAAGTAGTAGATGTGGGCGCTGGCGACGGAAATATTCTTTCCTTATTGAGCGAAAGGAATTTTTCTGATAACTTTACGGCCGTTGAAATTTCAGACAGCGCTATTGAACAGATCCGGAAAAAAAATATTCCTGGTTTAACCGATATTCAGCAATTTGACGGGTACAGTTTGCCTTTCGAAGATAAGGCCTTTGATCTGGCGATCTGTTCTCATGTAATCGAGCATGTGGAATTTCCCCGAAACCTGTTGCGGGAAATACGGCGGATCTCTAAAAATCAGGTGCTGGAAGTCCCCATCGATTTTTCTTTTTCAGTAGATAAGCAGTTCCAGCATTTTTATGAATATGGGCACATCAATATTTACACGCCGGCCCTGTTTAACTTTTTACTACTTACCGAAGGATTTGAAATACTAAAAAGTAAGCATGCATTGTACAGAAAAGAGGTACTTGATTTTCAGCTTAAAAAAAATATTCCACTTTATATGGCCAATTTGCTGAAAAGAATGATCTGGAAAGCCATTCCTAAGCTGATGAAACTCAAACCGAATACCTATACCGTGCTTACCCGGTAATCATAAATTTGTTTGCTGTGTATTAATAAAAATACCATGCGCCAATCTTTAGCACTGATACAATCTTCCAGAAGAAATCTGATCCGGCTGATAGCCAATGTATCGGAAGCAGCTTTGAACGAAGTACCAACGGGTTTTAATAATCATCTGATCTGGAATTTAGGGCATGTGATCGTGATGCAACAAATGATCTGTTATCAGTTTTCAGGATTACCAGCAATGGTGGGAGAGGAATATTTCATGACCTATCAGAAAGGGACAAAACCTCTAGAATACATAAACTGGGCAGCTTACCTGGATTTGAAAGCCTTGTCTGCAACTACCATAAATCAATTGGCAGCAGACCTTGAATCGGGTGTTTTCAAAACCTATAAAACCTTTTCTCCTTCATTTTACGGCGTTACCATTACCAACATGCAGGAGGCACTGGAACTGATGGCCTATCACGAAGCGATACATTTATTAACCTGTATGGCTATTTGCCGATTGGTGAGTATGCGGTAATGCAAGAAAAAATTTGTCGATAGAAATAGTGTTTGTTGAAAGCTGGAAATTTTCATCTTTGCGAACAAATTTGATTTAAATATGAATAGTTGGTCAGATTTAGAAGTTGAACTAATAATTGGGAGTTATTTTCAAATGCTATCTAATGAGTTATTAGGGAAAGGCTACTCAAAAGCATCATTTAGAAAAAGCTTACTGTCATTATTAAATAATCGTTCTGAAGGATCAATTGAATTTAAACATCAAAATATTAGTGCAGTGCTTATTAATTTGGGGCAACCCTATATCAAGGGGTATTTGCCAAGATTTAATTACCAAAAGATACTTGAGGAAAAAGTCATCGATTATCTAATTCAAAATAAGGCAATTGAAAACCAATTCAAATTTTTTGCGGATAAAGAAATATTAAATCCTATAACAAATTACGAGTTCGAAAAATTAACTGTTGAAGCTCCATCTGTTAAAAGTTTAGCTGAATCAACCCCAAACTACGAAAGGAGTCCAATAAAAATTAATTATCTGGAAAGGGAACAAAAAAACATTAAACTGGGATTTTTAGGTGAAAAGCTTGCCTTAGAATACGAGAAATGGAATCTCATTCAAATTGGGAAGGAAAAACTTGCAGAAGAAGTAAAATGGGTTTCACAAGAAGAGGGAGACGGGATTGGGTTCGATATTTTGTCAAAACAGAAAAATGGAAAAGATAAATACATAGAAGTCAAGACCACAAAAATGGGCAAGGAAACAACCTTTTTTTTTACGAGAAATGAATTATTGTTTTCAAACAACCATTCAGAAAATTACCATTTATTCCGTCTTTTTAATTTTGAATCAAACGCGAGATTATTTATCAAAAATGGAGGATTAGATACAATTTGTAAGTCTATTCCAATTACATTCAAAGGGTACTTTTGATGGTATAATACTCCGAAAAAGTTTGCCGCAATAATCTCAGAAGAGCTAAAAACATGGGTTTGTAATTTGACATTTAAACCTAGATTATGGTTATAATTGGCCGTAAAATATATTCCTTGTTTAATAAAAGGCAACTTTTTTGCAAAAAGGATTAAAAAAAACTATACGCAACAATCCAAATGTCCACCAATCAGGAAGTTATTACCCGATTTTATACTGCTTTTCAGCGTAAAGATTATCGAGGCATGCAAGTGTGCTATGCCGATAAAGCCATTTTTAACGATCCGGTATTCAGGAACCTGAACGCGGCTCAGGTTCGCTCCATGTGGGAAATGTTTTGTGTAAAGGGAAAAGATTTGATAATAGAGTTTAGTAATGTATCGGCCAGCGAAAGCAGCGGACAGGCGGAATGGACGGCTTACTATACCTTTTCAGCAACCGGCCGAAATGTGGTCAATCATATCAAATCGCATTTTTTACTGGAGCATGGTGAAATTGTGGCACACACCGATACGTTCAGCTTTTACCGGTGGGCAGCCCAGGCATTAGGCCCCACAGGAATTGTATTAGGCTGGACACCATTTGTGAGAAATAAAGTACGGCAAACTGCCCAGAAAAACCTGGAAAACTTTATGAACAACAGGCGATCATAGCAGCTCAGTAACAAATTGTTATTTTTCCAGCATATTTCCTCCTTTATCGGCCAGCTCCTCATTCAGCGGCGGCGTCCACTGGTTAAACTCGAACGACAGGCCTACCTGAAAGAGCCGCACCGGATTGTCGTACCGGATGTTGAGATAATCACGGCCCTGATAGTAATGAAACACCAGGCTGGCCGACCGTACATACAAATGGCTTAATTTATAGTACACATGGTAACCCCAGCGGTATTTATTTTCATAAGGAAAGTTTTCGAGATTGCGGTCTAAGATGCCTTCCCATTCTGCCCGTAGCATAGAGTATAAATACTTTTTCTTGATGAAGAGACTGAACAGACCCGTCCGGCACTGAACAAATCCGGTTAGCCGGTTTAAGCCATACCGAGCATCTTTTTGCCCTTCGGAAAACTGTAAAAAGTTTTTATTCAGTTCTATTTCCCGCTGATAACCCAGGTTAATAGAATACAGAGATCTTTGCCTGGTGCGTAAATTATAGGTAGCACTGAATTGAATATGATTGGTAGAGAAATCGCCCGACAGATAATTGTTTCGGTTGTAACCATCAATAAAAGAATTTCCATCCTGCCCATTGGAATAATGATTCAGAAATAGGGTGCCATACCAGAATTGAACTTTAGCGCTATCCGATTTCTGGTCGAAACGGGCTGTGGCATATTTTTTAAATTTAAACAGATACCCGGGCGTTTCAACCGGTAAATCGTTGTTCCCGCTGGTTTCTATGTTATTCTTGCCTGTTTTGAAAAAGATCGGAAAATCATAGGCAAAACCAAACCGGTTGGTAGGTGGTAAAATCGGGCTGGATGCCACGTTCAGTATTCTCACGTTAAAGCCATAATTCAGGCGGAACCTGCTGTAACCCAGAAACGGAATAATTTTATCATCCTTTCTGACCACATTGAATACCCGTTTCTGGAAAATAGGTAAGTTATAATCGATCAGTGCTTCCGCCACATAACCATCGCCTCCTTCTGCTTCGGTAAGGGGTTTTACAATTTCATTGTTATTCACCAGTGCATTCTCCCAAACGCCTCCCACATACGTCACCTTTTGGTTGGCATCCATAATGTCATGGAAAAAATCAAAATAGTATTTCACCTGCGCGGAAACAGCAACTGGTAAGGCGAGTACGAGCAAAATAGTAAAAGCGATTTTCATAAGAGAGAGCGGTTAGGATGATGGCTTTTTATATTGGTAATGTATTTTATGCGTTTGTAACTCTTTCTGCTTGCATATGCCTGGTATTTTTGCAGTCTAAAAACAGTAAAAACTAACTATTCGGCTCTGTTCTTTTAACAAGTTAACAAATCCGGATAAAAAATGGTATATTGAGTTAAGTTATTCATTTGAATTTTAGAACATGAAAAATAGCCTGTTGAAAGTTTCTGTAGCTGTTTTTATGTGGACAATCAGCAGCAACCTGCCTGCGCAAAGTTTATCGGCATTATACCAACCCAGGCCATTAGCCGAAAGGGCCAAAGCGGTTATGCAGGATAATGAATTCAACCAAATTGAGATTTCGCGGGTGTTGGCGTTCAGTCAGCCCGGCGACCAGTTAGTTATCGATCCGGTGCAGGCGGAATACTGGAAGGCCAGGCGGGTTTTGAAAATTGTGGAATAAGAAAATATAAAAATAAAAAAGCACTAAACTGTCTGGCTTAGTGCTTTTTATGGATACAACTTTCCAAAAAATAATTTATTCTATGCCTTCCAGCAAATCGGTTAACAGCAAACAATGCTGAAGGCTGATCGCCATTTCATATAGTTTGGCACGGGGTACATCTTCGCCAATATGTTCTTTCAGTTTCCGCGCCACCACGTCAATTTCTATCAGTTGGGCCGCGACATTCTCACGGAGGATATCTTCATCTTCCCGATCAAGTCCATTGCTTTCATAGTCATCAAAATTAGCCATTTCTATTTTATTTAAGGTGGTATGCCTGCGTTTACCAGGCAGGCATTTTAATTCATATAACCAAAATCGAAGCAGGAATGTTGCTACCCTGTTTATTGGAAAAATACGGAGCCTTTAGGCTGAATTTCTTTCGGCATTAATGATACCGAAAGAACACCGGACCACCAGCTTTTCGTACGTTTTTTTAATGGCTGCATTGCCGTCGTGCTCTTCCATGTCTCTTATTTTGGTAAGCGCGAACTGCTGTATGGTAAGTAAAGGCAATTCAATACGCTGCCGCATCTGTATAGAAAGCTGGTTTACCGGTTTGTCTTCCATCAGTTCATTGGTGCCGGAAAGCCGCGTAATATACTTTTTGGTACGTTCAAACTCTTCATAAATCATGTTCCACAAATCGCCATATTCCGGATGTTTGGCCAGATACACGGTTAATGGAAAAAAGCACTTGGTCATGGCCATTTCGCAATTATCCATCAGGGCCTTGAAAAACAGCGAATGGTTATAAAGTTGTTCTACTTCGTGCCACCTGCCTTGTTTGTCTAAGGTTTCAAAAGCCAGGCCTACCCCATAATAACCGGGCAGATTTTGTTTCAGCTGGCTCCACGAGCCCACATAAGGCACGGCTCTCAGGTCATTCAGATTAAGTTTACCAGGTTTTCGCTTGGAAGGGCGGCTGCCAATATTGGCTTCTCCATAATATTTTAAAGGGCTGGCAAAATTCAGATACTCCAGGAAGTTAGGATGGTTTTTTAGTTTACTATACGCCTCGAAACCTTCTTCGGCCAGTTCCTGAATCAGTGTGTCTTCTTCATGGGTAAGGGTATTTTTACCGGAAGCGAAAATATCGTTGCTAATGCCCGCGTGCATCAGCTGCTCCATGTTGTACTGGGCCGAATCGATGGTGCCAAAATTGGAACTAATGGTTTGCCCCTGAATGGTAAGCTGAATTTCCTTATTAGAAATATTAGGTCCCATGGACGCATAGAACTGGTGTGTTTTTCCTCCGCCCCGGGCCGGTGGACCGCCCCGTCCGTCGAAAAATACTACCTGTACCCCATATTCTTTAGAAAGGGTGCTCAGTTCTTCTTTAGCTTTGTAAATGCTCCAGTTGGCCATCAGGTAGCCGCCATCTTTGGTGCCGTCAGAAAATCCAAGCATAATGGTTTGTACATCAGCCCGGTTTTTCAGGTGATTTCTGTATATATTATTTTCATACAAAGCCCGCATCACATGTTTGGCCTCAGCCAGATCGGCAATGGTTTCAAAAAGTGGTACAATGTCTACATACAGGGCTTCCGGCTGCCAGCCACTCATTAAGAGCAATCCGTATACGCTGATCACATCCAGCGCATTGGTGGTATGGCTGATGATGTACCGGTCGCAGCCTTCTTCGCCGTTATGTTGCTGAATAATTTTAATGGCTGCCATGGTTTTCAGCGTATCCTGAAATAACTCATCGTCTAACAAAGCCGGGTCTACCGTTTCTTTTACCTGCAACAGGGCGTTAATTTTATCCTCATCCGATAGCTCATTAAAATTTTTGGGTAGCGCGGAGGCTTTCTTTGTAATTTCCCGCAACATACCCGTATGCACAGAACTATCCTGCCGGATATCCAGTGAGGTAAAATACAAACCGAATAACTGCACCTTGCTCAGCAAACTATCCACCAGATCCAGGAACAGTCCGTTGTGCTTTTCTATCAGCAAATCTTTGATCTCTTGCAGGTCCTTAATAATTTCTTCTTTGGTGAGGGTAGTGTTGTCCTCTTCCAGGAAAATATGCCGGTAAAGTTTATTTTCCAGGGCTACTACCAGGTTGGCGATGCCCTTAAAAGTAAGCCTGCGTTTCATGCTGCGGGCTTCTCGGTAGTACGATTTGGTAATACTTTCTTTTAGCGCTTTGGCTACCTTCAGGGTGGTGTCTACCTTTACAAAAGGATTCCCGTCGCGGTCGCCACCCGGCCAGAAACCCAGGCGTATCAGCGGATTTTTACTGCTTACCTCTTCCGGAAACTGATCTTTCAGGTAGGTGAGAATTTGTCCGGCTGCCTGATAGAATACATTCTCCAGATGCCAGATCAGGATCATGGCTTCATCGTAAGGTGTGGGTTTCTCGTTTTTAAAGAAAGGCGTTTTTCCCAGCTGTTGCAGGTAGCTGTTTACCTGGGCCGTATTGTCGTCGATAATGGCTTTCGAAAGGTCGTTGATAATTACCAGCACTTCGCTCGGATAAAACTGCGTAGGATGGGCGGTGAGCACCAGCCGTACGGAAAAGTCTTTCAGTTTCTCCGCAAGCTGACTTTGCGTGCGGGTTTGCAGTACTTCCGATTGCAGGTGCTTCAGGGTGCCAGCACCATTGAAATCGTAAATGTTGCGGAAAGCGGCATCTTCCAGGGCATCGAACAATACCACCTGCCGTTCGGCATACTGCACAAACCTGAATAACAGATCAATCTGTTCCTGTTCAGTGCGGTAGTCGGTATAGTGCTCCATGAAATTGTTGATAATTTCGAGCGGACTCTGCTGTTTGGCAAATCCTTCTTCACAGTGAATAAGGAAAAAAGAGAGTAATACACCTGTTTTTTCCACGCGGTGGAAAGGAAGTGCGGTAAACAAACTGTTGTATAACTGGAATTTGAGGCCAACTTGTTTGTTGTATAGTTGCAGCGTGCTGTTATAGGAGGTAGTCATAGTTTGTAATTTTTACAATTATACTTTATTTGTTACGATTATGTAGAGGTATCAAAAGGAAATTCTGTAAGTTTTTTATTTTTACTGGTTATTTTATAACATAATTTTAAATAATATTAAAGAGGAATAAATAGAAGGGGTATTATTTCGCTTCTTCTATTTTTTTCTTTAAAAGAAATAGTAAAGCTATTGAAGATACAATCGTTCGTTAAAATTCGCTAATGAAAGCAGCAAAGTTTTTACTGATGTGTTCATGGTAAGCAGTATGAATTTATAATTGATACTGGTGCGGAAACCACTTATTTGAGTGACAATATACCTGCCGTCGAAAAGGGTTTTGCAAATGTTAATGATATAAGGGGAGAAAGTTTCCCAGCAAAAAGTGTAACCGTTAAAAAGCTACAAGTCGGAAAAATTGCTTTTCATAATATAGAGAATTGTGCAAAAGGATTATTGATTGGCTATGATGGAATTTTGGGTGGTAATATCCTTTAACAAGATTTGGTTTTGATTCGGCTCAAGCTTTTCATTTTGACACCTCATTCTATTCATTAGGCGAACTAACTATTGGCAATCAGTCTTTAGAAAATGAAATAATAACCTCTTATTATTTCCAAAAGAGCAATTTACTTGGTATGGACTTTTTTAGTCGGTTTAGCTATGTGGTATTAGATTACCCAAACCAAATGTTATATCTGGGAGAAAAACAACATAAGTCTACAAGTTATATAGAAGGTATGAAAAGGATCAATACTACAGGAGTTTTGGTTACCTATGATACCATACCGCAAGTAAAGCAAGTGTTGTTTTCATTGATGGAAAACAAAAATATCAGACCATTGGATACTGTAATAGAAATAAATAATATCTCATTTATAAATAGAAAGCCCTCCTTTTATAAAGATACTGTTTACCACTTATATGATTCTATTCGCGGAATCTCATATGATCAAGAAATTTTGTCAGAATTTAGGCGAACGATAGACCTATTCAACTACATACAGGATACTTCAACCATAAAGATCAAAAAAGGGAATAGTACACAAACTATAAACTTAGTAAGGCAATATAAAAATACAGAGTTGCCTGATACTGTACAGAATTATGTAGTGCCAAGTTTATTTGTATATGAATCTGGATTACGAATTAAATTAGATTCGGGTTCATATTACCTTTTTAAAACCAAAAAGTTACCTTCACATGCCTATTTAGATAGCAAATAATAAGATGTAGACAAAGTATGACTTCTATTATAAATGGCAAAGATACTTTAATTTATGATTGTGGTTGGTATGCTTATAACTTGAGAAATGAAACATCCGCAACTCATACAAGAATAAATGAAGGTGCTGATCCAAAAGCAATACCGATTATAGCCATCGGAAGCGAATTGGATTTTACAGGCAGAATACTTAGCTTTAATTAGATTAATTGTAGCATATTATGGAAGCACCGGTTATAGAAAAAGAAAAACAGCTTACCACAGCGGAATATTTGGAAAAGGAGCGAAACGGTATTCGTGACAAAGATGGAAAATATGAGTTTTACAAAGGCAAATTATTATTTATGGGAGGAGCGAGTAAAGAACACAATACCATCTCTATTAATTTAACAGTAAACCTTGGTTACCGTCTTCAGGATGAACCTTATCAGGTATTTCATTCCGACATGCGCACCTATACGCCCAAAACCGATAGTTATTTTTATCCTGATCTGGTGGTAATAAAGGATGAACCGCAATTTCAGGACGAAAAGTTTGACAACCTGATTAATCCTTTTCTTATTATTGAAATTCTTTCCGCCTCTACAGCTTCGTTTGACCGGGGAGAAAAATTTGCCGCTTACCGAAGTATTCTTACGTTGCAGGAATATCTAACAGTTTCTTCCGAAGCCTTATTAGCCGAACATTATGTGAGAATGAAAGAGAATGAATGGAAAATTACTATTTACCAACAGGCAGAAGATGTACTGCCTTTGCTGGATGGGCATATTCCAATTACATTGAAGGAGATTTACAAAAATATAAGCGACATAGAAGTACCAACCAAAAAATAACTCATCTACAGTGCATGTGTATAAAATACCTGAAAGCTAAAAAAGAAAATTTCACCAACTATCGGTTTAATGTGCTGCCCTCCGAAACCCAGGGATTGACCTGCACCGTCATTTTGTGATGCTTTCATTCGGCCGCTAATGACAGACCTTGAGCAATATATCAAAACCTACTTTGGCGTTACCAAAAATGATCTGGCGACTATTGTTTCTTACTTTCAGTCCACTAATTTAACGAAAGGCGACTACTTTCTGAAAACGGGTGGATTGTGCGATAAACTGAGCTTTATCCGGTCGGGCCTCATGCGGGTGTATGTACGTACAGAGAAGAAAGAGGTAACCCAATGGATTGGTGGACAGGGTTATTTTATTACTGACCTGGAGGCCTGATTTTTCAGAAGCCTGCCCGGTGGCACATCCAGGCGCTTACCGATTGCGACCTGTACACCATTTACGGAAACGATTACCGCAATCTGGGTCGCGTAATTCCCAGGTGGCATGAGCTGGAGAAAATATTCATCGCCAAATGTTTTATGATATTAGAAGACCGCATCTTTCAGTTCCTGTCCATGTCGTCTGAAGCGCGGTACAAAGCATTGTTTGAACAACAGCCTGAACTTTTCAATCAGGTGCCTCTGCAATATCTGGCCTCTATGATTGAGATGACCCCCGAAACTTTCAGCCGGATAAGAAGATGAAATCAATCAATAATCAGGCACCCGTACGATGCTTCATTGGGCTTACAGGACCAGGAAGGGATTCTCAAACACAGCAACATGAAAAGGTATTCGGGCCGGCTGAACGTAAACCAATCCTTTTTAGACGATCGCCTGAATGTAGAGATGAACCTGAATGCCGCGCAAACGATTAATGAGCGGCCACCAATTTCAGGTATCATCGGGGCAGCTATTTCTACCAATCCGACTTATCCTGCCTACGATACCAATGGTGATCCTTATAAATACCAGTCGGGCGTTAATCCGCTGCGTACGCTGGAACTGGAGAAGGATATCACCACTACCACCCGGATTATTGGGAACATTTCTCCTTCCTTCAAAATTACGGAATCGCTGGTGTATAAGCTGAATTTTGGCATTGACAACTCCAGTTCAATCCGTGATCTGCAATCATTGGCAAGCCTGGTTCCGCAGCAGGATGGTCGGCTGGAAAATATTTACACCAATAATAACAACAAGCTGATTGAGAATTATCTGACTTACACCCATACCTGGGGCGATCATAATATTTCCGCGCTGGCCGGGCATTCTTTTCAGAAGATTGCTGTGCAAAGCCGATGGAGCAGCATCAATAAATTCCCGGTTTCAGAAATTGAACCCCGCTACAATCCGGGCCTGGGGCAGGACCTTACTTTTGGCAACAATAAACCCGGCGGCTATGCCATTATTAATGAACTTCAGTCGTTTTTTGGCAGGGTAAACTATCAGTTCAAAGACCGGTATCTGTTCACCGCTACCATACGGGCCGACGGCTCTTCTAAATTTGGTGCCAACAACAAATACGGTACGTTTCCTTCTTTTTCATTAGGCTGGAGAATTTCAGAAGAAGCATTTCTGGCATCCTCACAGGTGCTTAGCAATTTGAAATTACGTGCAGGCTGGGGACAAACCGGTAATCAGGAAATCCCTTCAAAAATTACCCAACCCCTGTTTACGGCTCAGGTTTCTTCTTCTACCAGCTATCCACTGAATGCTTCCGACTCGTATCCTGCCGGCATCACCTATGCACGACTGGCGAATCCGGATATACAATGGGAAGTTTCTACCCAAACCAACATAGGGCTCGACTTCGGATTCTTTAACGGCGCCTTATCTGGCTCGGCCGATGTGTTCAGCAAAATATCGAACAACATATTGCTGGAGGTAATTCCGGCTGACCCGGTGCAGCCAGCCAGTACTTTCTGGACCAATGTAGAAGATATGGAGATCACTAATTCGGGTCTGGAACTGGCCTTGAATTACAATTATGTGGGTGCCGGCGATTTCTCCTATAGCGTGGGTGGTAACATTACTTTTATCAAAAATAAAGTAGAAAACTCTCCCTATACCGTGATTCCGTCAGGATCGGCCACCGGCTCGGGTTTGTCATCAGCCACTATCAACGGGTACATCAATGGAGAACCCATCGGTACTTTTTTCCTGAAAGACCATATCGGGTTTGATGAAGATGGCATCAGTGTGTTCCGCGATGTGGATGGCGATGGACTGGTAACCGATAACGACCGAATCGCAGCCGGTACGGCCTTACCGAAAACACAATATAATTTCTTCGGCAACATTGCTTACAAAGGCTTTGACCTGTCAGTGAATTTCAATGGCGTGTCGGGCAACATGATTTATGACAACACCGCCAATGCTTCTTTCTACAAATTGCGGTTGTCGAAAGGCCTGAACACTACCCCTGAAGCGGTAGAATTCCCCGAAGAATCGGTGAACAATTCGGCGCCGGTATCTACCCGGTACCTCAAAGACGCGGCCTTCCTCCGGCTCAATAACCTTACGGTAGGCTATAACTTCAATACCATAGGGTTGGGCATTAACCAGTGGGTGAAAGGCATCAGGTTGTCGGTTACCGGTCAGAATTTGTTTGTGGCTACGCAGTACGACGGTTATGATCCGGAAGTGAATACCGACAGAACCATCAACGGGGTTTCCTCCTATGGTATCGACTATATGAGCTATCCTAAAGCCAAAACGGTATTGTTTGGTGTAAATGTTTTATTCTAAGGAAATGAAAAAATATAAGAATATGGACTTTAAAAAAATAGTTAGTCTGCTGATGCTGTTTTTGGGCATCGTAGTAATAGAAGGATGTACCGACCTGGAAGAAGAAATTCTGGACGAAACATCGGCTACCGGACTTTCGGAAAGAGAAATTGCGGATGGTATTCTGGTACCCGCTTACGGGCTTTTTAGTGAATTGTTTACGCATACGCATTACTTCAATTTGCAGGAAATCTCAACCGACGAAGCCATCCTTCCTTATCGGGGAGGTACCGACTGGGGCGATAATGGTATTTTCATTGCCATGCACACACACAATTTTACCACCACCGATCCGCGAATCGGTGGGGTATGGAATGCCATATTGCAGGGCATATCGCGGTGTGTAACGGCACTCAATATACTGCCCACCCTCAACGACGCTAATGTAGAAACCTATATTGCTGAAGTGAGAGCGCTACGGGCATTTTATTCCATGCTAACCCTCGACCTGTACGGGCTGGTATTTGTGAAAGAAGATGTAAATACGCTTTCCACCATTTTGCGGGGCGAAGAAGCCCTGGAATACATTAAAAGTGAACTGCTGGCTGTGGAATTGTTGGTAAGCCCTTCCGTAGGACCTGGTCGTATTTCAACAGCTGCCGTACAGGGACTGCTGGCCCGCCTGTATTTAAATGCTGCTGTGTACCGCGACCGGTACGCTGATAATTTCGATTTCCGGGCCGAAGACATGGACAAGGTAATTGAGTACACTGACAAGATTATCAACTCAGGCAAATACCAGTTATCGGCTGATTACTTTGATATTTTCAGTAATGATAATCACGATAATCCTGAGCTGATTTTTGTATACGACCAGCGGGCCGACTTAAACGGACACAACCGGATGGCCTACTTCTCATTGTCGGGCGACCAGTATCCGCTTCCTGAATTTCCGGGTGCCAATGGTACCGATGGGCCGGGCATTACGCCCGATTTTTATCGCACCTGGGTCAATGCCTATGCTCCGGCTGATCCTGCTGAGGTGGATCCCCGGTTTTACCAGGAAAACCTGTCTATTTACAGCAATCCTGCCGACTCCTGTGTGGCTGCGGAAGATTTCAATATCAACCGGGGCATTTTAAGAGGACAGCAATATGGGCTGATCAGGGAAAACGGGGTGTTTGTGCTGTGTGAGAATGGCGAAGGCTTTAAGGTAGGGAAACTCTACAATGCCAGCCGGAATAATCCAGATTTGCCGGTAGTTTTTACCGAACAGATCGATTATACGGTAGAAGGCAGCGGCTACAGCACTGGTTATCGGGTAGAAAAATATGAGTTCAGCAAGAAATCCTCCAGCGGCAGAAACTTTGGAGAAGCTGATATCTCGTTACTACGCCTGGCCGATGTGTACCTGAGGGCAGAAGCCAAACTCAGGAAGAATGGTGACGCCGCAGGTGCCCTGGCCGATGTGAATACGGTAAGAGCATCCCGCACCGCTACCACTCCGCCGCCACCGCTTACCGAAATGTCGCTGGACCTGCTGTTTCGCGAACGGGGCTTTGAGTTCTACTGGGAAATGCTTCGGCGTACCGACATGATCCGTTTCGGGAAATACGAAGACACCTGGACCGAAAAAACAAATAGCGACAAGCAGAAGCGAATCTTCCCCATTCCGCAAAACGCCATTGACGGAGGTTCTAACCTGCCGGGATATTTAGACCAGAATCCGGGTTATTAAGCAAAAATAGTTTCTAAAAAACCTGATTGGGCAGGCCACACACAAAAGCCTGCCCTTTTTTTATGATTTCCTCCGAAGCTGTAAAAGCAGCGTGGTGCATGGTAGTAGGAAAATCAATTCAGTGTAAACAGGTTATTTTAGAAAAGCGTTATCTTTGATATAGAAAAATAATAAAAATATATGGGCACAACGTCAACCCGGAAAAAGATTCAAAGGGAACTACAGCGTATTCCAGACGATTTGTTAGGGGATTTGTATGAATATATGAAGTACTTACAGTACAAAATGCGTAACAAAAGTTCTACAGAGGAGACCGCCCCGGTGGAGACCGCTTATGCCAGTGAGGCTGTATTAGGAAAAGATTGGAATAGCTC
>JBGTIS010000005.1:0-3184 GCA_041745535.1 Cyclobacteriaceae bacterium
ATTTTTGAAACGGCCCGCAGCATGGCCCGGCAGAAAATTGGTTGTCTGTTTGTTACCGACACCGCCAACCAGATTATTGGCTACATCACCGACATTACCCTGCGCGATAATGTAGTTGCCCGGCAGCAGGATGTGCGGCAACCGGTAAAACAGGTAATGGATAATCCTATTATTTCAGTAAGTAAAGATGCTTTCGCTTATGAAGCCATTCTGCTGATGTTCCGCAACAAAATCAGGTACCTGTTAATTGAAAGCGAGGGTAACTATATCGGAGTGATCAGCCGCAACAAGCTACTGAGCGAACAGGCGCAGTCTCCTTTTGTTTTTATACAGTCGGTAAAGCTGGCATTGTCGAAGGAGGAACTGAAGAAAAAATGGGAAAAAGTTCCTGAAATTATATACCAGTTATTAAACCGTGGGGTAAAAGCAGAAATTGTCAACCAGGTGGTTACTATTATTTCTGATGCCATCACCCTCAAGGTAATCGAGAATGTGATTGGAGAATTGGGCCCACCGCCGGCGAAGTTTGTGTTTATGGCACTGGGCAGCGAAGGCAGGAAAGAGCAAACCCTGAAAACCGATCAGGATAATGCCATCATTTATGAAGATAAGGCCAATGAACAAAGGGAATTGGTACGTACCTATTTTTTAAAGTTCGCTGATCAGGTGTCGGAGCGACTTGATTTTATAGGTTTCAGCTTTTGCAAAGGAGGGTATATGGCTAAAAACCCAAAATGGACCCATTCTTTATCGCATTGGAAACGCAATTACCAGAGTTGGATGAGCGAATCAATACCGGAAACGGTAATGAATTTTTCCACCTTTTTCGATTGCCGTGGTATCTATGGCGAAATGTCTATTTTAGAAGAACTCAGAAGTTTTCTGAACCAGGAATTACAAAAACCACTGGAAAAGTTCTTTTTCCATATGGCCAATAATGCCCTGCAATACGAACCACCCCTTACTTTTTTTAAAAGTATCAGAACGTTTGCCGTAGGCGACCAGCAGGTTTTTAATTTGAAAAAGGCCATGACACCCATTGTCGATCTGGTGCGGGTATATGCTTTAAGAAACCGGATTTTTCTTACCAATACTGGCGAGCGCATTGCCGCCCTGCAGCAAAAGGGTATTTTTAAAGAAAAAGAATACCATGAACTGATGCAATCGTATTATTACCTGATGGGATTGCGACTGAAAAAGCAGGCCAGCAGGATTATGAACGACAAACTGCCGCCCGAAAACTATATGGACCCGAAAAGCCTTACCAAGATTGAGCAGGTAACGCTGAAGGAAATTTTTAAAACCATTGAGAACTTCCAGCTTAAAATCAAGGTTGAATTCACCAAAACTATTTTTGGTTAATCCCATGCATTTTCCCAAATTCTCTGATGTATAATCACTTCTACTTCAAAAGTTTTTAGCAGAGCCGTATTCGTCGTTCTATTAAAATAATAGTGTCCGGTGATCAGATCACTTGCGCTGTTAGCAGTCCATGGCAAGGGAAAAACTACTTGCCCTAACAGGTTAACTACTCAACCATTCCCGTCAGTTATACATCCTCGATAGCATCCACCTCTTCGCTGCTGTAGTTTCGGTTCAGGCAAAGAAAAAATTATCAATTTAATCTTCTATTTCCATGAAAACGAATGACTTATGTGCCTTACTGGTTACAACTAAGTACAAAGTGGTTGTATTAGCCAACATTAAATTGAAATTACTAGTAATCATTGCGGGTATGCTCTGGATAAATATTGCTTTCGCCCAACCTATCATTCGAATTCTGGAAAGTGATGACTCGCTGTCAGTAAAAAATCAGATTGCACAGTACCTGGCACAGCTGGGCGTTCATGAGAATATATACCTATCTGTAAATTTTTCTACCCATATGCCCAGGAAGCTGGCAGGCATGACTTTCTGTCTGAATGCCCCAGCACCCAACATTCACCTGGCCATCAGAGTTTGGGTTGATGCCCGTTTGGATAAAACACAGCAAAAACTGGTATTGGCTCATGAAATGATCCACGTTAAACAATATGCTAAGGGAGAACTGATTATAGTTGATGAACAGCAAATGTTGTGGAAAGGACGAAAATACTATTACCGATTGTCGCACAACCAACAAGCACCCTGGGAAAACGAAGCTTACAGGACTGATAACTTGTTAGCCAAGCAATGGAAAGAACATCCTGAAATACAATTTACAGCTTCAAATGCTCATCCTTAAGTTGATCATAAAAATAAAATTATTCACCTTTAAATTATTACCTCTTTGAAAACTTTTGAAAGCATAATCGCACCTGCTTTTGTAAGGTTCAACACCGCCTGTGAACAGCATGATCCTGTAACACCACCTCCACCGAAAGGAAATTGGTAAAGGGTATCCATCCGTGCCAATCTTGCCCCTGAGGTTAAGGCAACGGAACCATGTTTTTACGCTGGAGTGGTAAGGCAACTGCTCTCTATAGGCCAATCGGGGAACAATATTATTAAGGAAGATTATCGTTACATTTTTTTTAAAAAGCACTTTTTAGAGATAAAAAATCCAAAACTAAATCTTACCTTTCTATAGATTTCAAAACTTTATTCCATTAATCCTCATCATTAAATCACAAATAAATGAAAAGAGAATTAGAAGCGCGCCTCAAGGAATTAAAAGAAGAATATCAAAAAGGGCAAGGGCAATTGGTTGCTTTAGAGCAAGAAACTGCCAACTTAAAAAATACCCTCCTTCGTATTAGTGGTGCTATTCAAGTGTTGCAAGAGCTACTTGGAGACCATGGATCTGAAAATTCCTTTCCCGTAAATAATAGCTTGGAACTTGCCGAAAATTCTGAAAAAGGAACTTGAAGACTTTTGGATTGGTCAAAGTAATTTTTTCAAATTCTATTTTTTAGCAACCCTAAGTACCAATTATTTATGGCAAATCCAATTTCCAATATTCCGATATTGCTATTTCCCCTAAAACTGGAGACCAGGTTTGTAAAGGATGAATTGTGGATTAGGGCATTTCCGGACGAGGCTTTTTTACAGAGCCATGATCCTATACTAACCAAAGCAGAACAAACAGATGCGTTGGCATTTAAAGCGCAAACATCGAAGGAACAACAAAGACAGTCGTGGGAGGAACTGGTTACAAAATATGGCGTATACCGTGCCTCCTGGATTGCTCATATCAGCAAAGCAG
>JBGTIS010000006.1:0-12544 GCA_041745535.1 Cyclobacteriaceae bacterium
TTTGATTTTAAACCGGCGCTGAACAAATGGCATGGACAGGAAATTCCCGACTCCTTAAAAAGTACCCAGCGAAATTCGGGCATGGTGGCCAGCCAGTCCACCTTTCCGCTGGTAAAATCTATATACGATTTCAAACAGTACGGACAGTCAGGCGCGTGGGTGAGTGAGATTTTCCCCTATACCTCACAGATAGTAGACGAGCTTTGTGTGATCAAATCAATGTACACCGAATCCATCAACCATGAGCCAGCCGTGATGTTTATGCAAACCGGTTCGCAGCTTAGCGGGCGCCCTTCCATTGGGTCGTGGCTTAGCTATGGGCTGGGCTCTGAAAATGAGAACCTGCCTCATTTTGTGGTAATGGTTTCCAAAGGTGGTGGCGGACAGCCGCTGAATTCCGCGGCCTGGGGCAATGGTTTTCTGGCGTCTCATCACCAGGGTGTGCAGTTCAGGGCAGGAAAAGATCCGGTGCTCTACCTGAACAATCCTTATGGCGTGCACCAGCAGGACCGCCGGAGGGCGCTGGACTTTATCAAAGAGATGAACGAACATCAGCTGGACAAGTGGGGCGATCCGGAAATACAGTCCAAAATCAACCAGTATGAAATGGCTTTCAGGATGCAGACCTCGGTGCCGGAAGCGGTGGAAACTGCCCATGAACCGGAATATATTTATCAAATGTACGGAGAAGCAGCCCGTATCCCGGGTACCTATGCCGCCAATTGCCTGCTGGCCCGGCGGCTGGCCGAGCGAAACGTTAAGTTTATCCAGTTGTACCATACCGGCTGGGACCAGCATGGTGGTTTGCCTTCCGGAATTAAAAAGCAGGCTTTGAGTACCGATCAGCCGACGGCAGCACTGATTCAGGATCTGAGGCAAAGAGGGTTGCTGGAGGATACCCTGGTGATCTGGGGCGGAGAGTTTGGCCGTACCTGTTTTTCGCAGGGCGAACTTACCAAAGAAAACTATGGCCGCGACCATCATCCGGGTTGTTTTACCATGTGGATGGCCGGCGGCGGAGTAAAGCCGGGTATGGTGTATGGCGAAACCGATGACTTCAGTTACAACGTGGTAAAAGATGGTGTTCATGTACACGATTTCCAGGCTACCCTGCTGCACCTGATGGGGATAGACCATGAACGCCTGACGTTTAAATACCAGGGAAGGCGGTTCCGGCTGACCGATGTACATGGAAAGGTGGTAAAAGATATATTGGTTTAATAGTAATGATTCGCGGCACCCCGAAAACCAGATAATCGCTAAAGGAATCTGGTGGGTTTTTAAGTTTCCCATAATGCCCATATACCAAGCAAAGGAAGTAGAAATAATTTCTGGACCTTTGGGACGCGTAATTTGTGTATACCCCTAGTGAATAAAAATTCCCCTGCCCGAAACGCATCTTCAATAAAACTGGTATCGCCATATTTTTCAGTTTTTATATTGGCTGAAAGCGTTTTTTTAATAATTTATGCGAAATTCAGGCAACCACTAAATCATTTACAATCAATTGAATTAAGCTGAAAATGAAGATTTCTCTGTCCTCTACTCTTTTGCGCTTTACATTCCTGTTGCTTGTCTTGTCAATTCCGTTCCAGGCTTGTACCCCCACTGAAGGCCGTGATAAAGCTGATAAACCCAATGTAATTCTTATTCTCGCCGATGACCTCGGCTGGTCTGACATTGGTTGCTATGGCAGCGAAGTGGAAACCCCTAATCTGGACAAACTGGCAGCAGGGGGCATTCGGTTTACAGAAATGTACAATACCGCCAAATGTTTCCCCTCTCGTGCTTGTATGCTGACAGGGCTATATTCCCAGCAAACGGGTTACAATACAGGCTATCGTAAATCTATGAAAAACGCCCTTACCTTAGGGGAAATGTTCAAAATGGCGGGCTATATCACCCTTTGGTCTGGAAAGCATCATAGTACTGAAAATCCTGTTACCCGTGGTTTCGACCATTACAGTGGTTTGTTTGAAGGCGCTGCTAATTATTTTAATCCGGGAAAGCAACGGGAAGGAGAGGGGAAACCCGCCCAAAAAAGGCCGGATCGGCCTTGGGTGATAGAAGGAGAAGTTATACAGCCTTATACCCCTGAATCCAAAGATTTTTATGCCACCGATGTTTTTACAGATTACGCGCTGGGCTGGATGGAACAATATAAAAATGACGATCGCCCCTTTTTTCTCTACATGGCTTATACGGCTCCTCATGACCCGTTAATGGCCTGGCCTGAGGATATCGCTAAGTACGAAGGTAAATACAAAGCGGGTTATGAAAAGATAAGAAAGATGCGGTTTAAAAAACAAAAAAAACTGGGACTGCTGCCTGAAAACTTCGAAATATCCGCTCCAATATTTCGGAAGTGGGAAGATCTATCAGAAATGGAAAAAAGGGAAGAAGCTCGGAAAATGGAGGTATATGCGGCCATGACCGACCGGTTAGACCAAAACATCGGACTCCTTCTGGAAAAATTGAAAGAAAATGGGGAGGAGGAAAATACCCTTATCCTCTTTGCCTCTGACAATGGAGCCTCTGCCGAGGTGGTGAACCTGGAAGGCGGATCCGGAGAAATTGGCAGTATGACCCGCTGGACATCCCTTGGCGCCGACTGGGCCAATGTAGCCAATACACCGTTGCGCTATTACAAAAATTACAGCCACGAGGGAGGTATCAAAACCCCATTGATCGCCTATTGGCCAAAAGGCATTAAAAAACCTGGCAGAGTTTCTCATACTCCCCTTCATTTTATTGATTTTATGTCAACATTTGTTGACCTCACTGGTGTTGATTATCCAAAAGTATATCATAACGATACTATCCGGTCTATGGAGGGAATTAGCTTTTTACCCATCATGAAAAATGAAAAAGTAGAAAGAAATAAACCTTTGTTTTGGGAATGGGCCAAAGGTCAGGCGATCCGGGATGGAGAATGGAAACTGGTGGCCTATCAGGGGAAATGGGAGCTCTACAACCTGAATAATGATCCGGTGGAAGCGCATGACTTATCTATGTCGAATCCGGAAAAAGTAGAGGAGCTAAAATCCAAATACAAGACATGGGCTTTGGAGGTGGGTATCAAGGGAGCGGAGAATTTGTAAGAAAATACCGCCCACAACAATCCAATGATCCCGGTAATAAAAAATAATCCGCGCCAACCCATATAATTTTGAATGGCCATTAAAGCAGGAGTAAGAAACGCCAATCCGATGTACTGGCCCGAAGTGTATACCGCGATGGCCGAAGCCCGCTCGTTTTCCGGAAACAGACTGAAGTAGCAGGTCTTGTCCTGGTTTGGTAGCCCAGGGACCTTTGCTGCCATATCCGGTTACAACGCCGTAGATAATTTTTGGATTAATGGCACTGACTTTCTCATAGTCGAGCCCTATTTTCTCCAGACCATATCGTGAAATTTCAAGACTTTCCTGGCATACCCTTTTTGCGAATAATTCGCGTAGCCGTAAGCAAATGGTGAGTATGCATACTCATCGCCCAAGGTCATGGCCTCATATACCTTGATGGGGTTCCAATCGTAACATTCCCGGGAAATATGTGCCCCCAAATCACGCAGCATGCGCAGGGCCTGCCTGCCAATTTTTTCAGAAACCACATACTCCTGCGTGGTACAAACATCTTCACCCAGCGTAGAGCAAACCATATAAAAACTCATTAACGTATCCTGCGGAATACTGGGAATGGCTACCCAACCTTTTTTGGCCAGTTCCATCAGATCGTCCCATGTTTGGGGAAGCACTAAATCATGCTTGTGGAACAGGTCGGGACGGCTGGCAGCCACTGGGGTAGCCGCATCAATCGCAAATGCCCACTGATGGTTGTTATACGCATAGCTTTCGTGCGATTTACCCACCGAATTTTTTGCCAGATCTTCTAAAAATGCGGCAGGGAGATACTTATCCAGCGGCAGTATAATCCCGGTTCTGGCCGCGAAACCTGTCCAGGGATGATCAATGATCAATAAATCATAGCGTTTTGCCAGCACATTGATAGGCTCATCGGCAAAAGCCTGAAGTGACCTTTTGTGCCACTCGATGTCCACCTCGGGGTGTAGTTCATGAAATCGCTGGGCCGTAGCCACAATAGAAGTAAATCCCCGGCTATGATTCCAGGTGATCCCCTTTAGTTTTGTATGGATGTCGCTCATATTTTAATTGTTGTAATCCAGATAGACGGTCTTTTTCTGAAGGTATCCTTCAATGCCGTATACGCCATCTTCCCCGCCCAAACCACTGCGTTTGTGTCCGGAATGATAGCCCTGGATGTATCCGACAATGGCCCGGTTGATAAAGATGGTGCCTACCTGCATATGGTGGATGGCGTGCATATGCCTGGTGTAATCCTTGGTGTACAAATAAGCGGATAAGCCTTCATTCCAGGCATTCGTTAATGCCAAAGCCTCCTCGTATCCCGAAATCCTGACGATCGGGAGTACCGGACCGAAGATCTCCTGCGGGATGGTAGCCTGGTCACTTTTTACGTTAAGCAATACCGTAGGCTCATACCAGTTTCCTTTCTCAAACATTTTGCCTTCCGGTCGTTTCCCGCCCAATGCTAATTCTGCTCCCTGCGCTATACTTTCACCATCTTGTCAATTCGTTCCAGTGCCACTGAACTTACATTGGGCCCCATATCTACTTTATCCATGGGGTTGCCTACCTTGATTTGCTGCACGCGTTTCAGCCCCTTTTCCGAGAATTCATGCTATCTTCTCATGGACCAGCACCATTTCATTACAGATACAGACCTGACCACAGTTGGCATATCGTGAAACCACGGCAGCTTCAACCGCCTTGTCAATATCAGCATCTTCCAGCACGATAAAAGGCGCTTTTCCACCCAATTCAAGCACCAAGCCCGTAATATTCTGAGCGGCCGCTTTGTAAATCGCTTGTCCGGCCCGGGTACTACCGGTAAGTGAGATAAGTTTGGTGATGGGGCTTTCTACCAATATGGATCCTACTTCGGCGCCTGTGCCAGCTACCATGTTTACTACGCCGGGCGGCAGGCCAACCTCCTCACACAACCGGCAAAACTCCGAAGCAGTAACCGGAGTAATTTCATGCGGCTTGATCACCATGGTGTTGCCGGTAACCAGGGCGGGTCCTACCTTGCGTCCGATCAGCGCCAGGGGATAGTTATAGGCACACAGCCCTACGGTAACCCCATAGGGAACTTTATGAATGGCCAGGTATTCGTTTGGTAAATCAGACGGGAAAATGCTGCCTTCCAGTCTTCGGGCTGCTTCAGCCGAGTAACTGAGGGGTATCGCATCGTATCATCTACTTCCCCGTATGCTTCGGCTAGGGTTTTGCCCTGCTCCTTCACCAGTAGTTTGGCAAAGTGATTCCGCTCTTCCTGTAGCTTGTCAACAATAGCCATTAAATATCTACCGCGGGTGATGGCTGGGAGTGCCTTCCATTGCTGCTGTGCTTTTTCAGACGTCTCCAACGCGTACAACACCTCTTCTTTGGTGCTTACGCCCAGGGTGGCAAAAACTTCTCCGTTGGCGGGGTTCTCTACTTCTATGCGTTCGCCCGATTTTGCATCCATTCACCATTGATATAACAACGGTAATGTTTTACGGTTTCCCTGGCTTCTGTTTCTTCCATAGTTTTATTTTTTTAAATAGTGATGGTACAATTCTTCTTAACCTACCTGGCTTTGAACTGAGGTGGTCGTTTCTCAATAAAAGCAGCATAACCCTCTGCCGCATCTTCCGAATCATACAGGGGATATACTAATTTTTCTTCAAGGTCAAGGCCATCCTGCAAGCTCATGTCACTTCCTTCGTAAACGCTGCGCTTGATAGCCGCAATGGCCAATGAAGGTCCGGTAGCAAGTTCTTTCGCGTAGGCCTCAGTTTTTTCCAGCAGATATTCTACAGGAAAAAGATTATTCAGCAGTCCGAATTGATAGGCTTTCTACAGAGGGCACCGAAGTAATCGCCAGTTCGGGTACAATGGGATAATCCAGCGCGCTGTACCAGTCTTCCATCAGGGCGTGTCCCATGGAGTAAAAATAGGCTAATGCATGCACTGCCTCCTTGGGTTTATAGCCAATCCGCAAGGCAGGCTCAAAGGTGAGCGGTGAATCCGGTACATAAGGAAGTTTAATATATTGTTGTAAGGAATCGCCGAGCCTGAGCAGAAAATCGTTGGTAAATTTTGGATCGGCGGCCCTCAACAGCACTTCTTCACCACCTTCCATCAGTATTAAACTGGGATGATTTCTCCTTTCTTTGATTACCGCCACGGCCTCCGCAATAATGCCATCCAGAAATGTTTGGTCGTGAGAGATATTGCCAGTTCCCAGTGGAATTATATCCTGCCATACGGTAATGCCGGCCTCGTTGCACAACTGGTAGAATTCGGGAATTTCCGGAGGATGCCAGCCAAAAATCCGGATGTTGTTCATATTGGCGGCTTTGGCCAGTTGAATCAGCTTCTTATATTCACTTACAGAAGTTCTACCGAAAAAAATATCCGGCGGTCCACCCCAGCAGGCTGACCTGATAAAATGGTTTTTGCCGTTAATGGTCACCGTACGGGGAAAGCTCACCTCGTCTTTGGTAAATCCGGGATTCCACTCCATTTTTATTTCCCTGATGCCAAAAGTGGTTTCTGCCTGATCGTGAAAAATATTTCCCGCACGCACGGCTACCTGGGCTTTGTATAAGTTCGGATCGCCCAGATCCCAGGGCCACCACAGCTTCGGATCTTCCACCCGAATAGCCTTTTTAATCAGATGCTTCCCTGGGGCTACTGTATTTGTAATTTGTGTGGCAGTCCCTGGAATGATATATCAAGCGTCATATCTTTAGGGGAGGTGCTTGTATTTTCCAGGGTTACCTCCACATTGACATCCGCTGAGCCATCATCATTCAGGGTTGAATACACATACAGGTCATCCATGCGTACCACTCCGGTAGCTACCAACCGGATGGGTCTCCAAATGCCGAAAGGAACCAGGTCGCGCCAGTAATCACCAAACCAGGGAGTCTTTCGTCCTGCTACTTTGTGGTTTACCTGCGGCGGTGGATTTATTTTGATCATCAGGATATTCTGACTTGCCAGTCATTCTTTCGCACTGCGAATTATTTTGGTTACATCAAAACAAAAGGGAGCAAAGGCTCCTTCATGGCTTCCTAAATAAGTTCCGTTTAACCAAACCTCACAGCTGTAATCCACACCTTCAAAGTCTATCCGCACCACTTTATTGTCCAGACTTCATTACCTATAAGATTACAATAGATATCACGACATCTTCAAAGTCTATCCGCACCACTTTATTGTCCAGACTTTCAGTGACATTAAACTGCGTGGCATACCACCACTCGTCGTACATTACCCACTGGGCTTTCGCGCTGTTTCTGCCAAAGTAAGGATCATCAATCACCCCTGCTTTCCAGAGGTCGGTGTACACATCTCCTGGCACTTCCGCGGGATTCCACACAAGGGTTTCAATATCCTCAGGTGGCAGTTCATGCAACCCTTCCTGAATGCCCTGCCCCGGACGCATCCTTTCATTTTCCATTCAAATCCACTCAGGTCCCGCACAATCTGGCTGTTATCCTGGTGAGATCCGATGGTGCCTGGTTGGGCATGGAGTTGGTTGGTATACAACAGGAGCGAAATAATGGTTAACGAAATCAGATTTAATATTCTCATCACGGGTTATATTTTTAATTCAGGGTTTTACCAGGATTTATTACAAAGCCTGTTACAGCGCATTTATACCAAACTATTCCCAATGGCCACTACCACAATTCCAATCACCATACAGGACAAACCGAAGTACAGAAACTTCCTCGCCTTGGGAGAAGCCCCGGCCCATTCCCTGGTAATTAGCCCACTCACAATTGCGGTAGCCACACTGGCTGTATTGAAAATGGCATACCCTACGGTGTTGCCTGCCTCTCCTAACCTGAATGCCGCATAGGCAAACAAAGCTGAGGCCGCATAATGAAAGATGGCCATGATCAGAATCAGGTAGAAATTTTTCGCGAAATGCGGGGTTTTAAAATTGTTCCAGGCGTTTTTCTTTGATAGCTGCCAGATGAAGTAAGTGGTCATGGCGATGCCTCCACTGATAAAAATGGGGAACATCACTGCTACGGCAGTAATCCAGTCAGCATTGCCGGCTTTCTGACTGGCTTCGTGCAGCAAAGGGCGACCTACCGCATTGGCATAGCTGAAGCCGGTTGCCAGTAATCCGCCAAAAACCGCGATAAATATGCCCAGTCCCATAGAACCTTTCGCAGCCGGAACATCGGCATTTTTGGTATTCAGATTTTCTTCATCTTTTTGCCGGATTAGTCCGGCCCTGCCATTGGCGATAATACCCATAAGCACTACCAAAAGGCCCAACAAAATCACCAGCAGGGCATTGGTGGGTGGTAAACCATCCACTAAAAAAGGCAAGAAGGAACCGATCAGAATTACGGTTCCTATGAACAGGGAAAAGCCCAGCGACAGTCCGATATGATTGATGGCTTTGCCCCATAGCATGACGCCGGTTCCCCATAAAAAGCTGGCCAAAGCCATCCTGATCAGAATGCTGGTGGGCATGGAGCCGAATACCGCACTGAAGCCCTGTATCAAAGCTATAGAAGCAAGGATGGGTACCACAAACATGGTTAACAGGAAGAAGAGGCTCCAGGTATTTTCATAGGCAAACCCTTTAGTGAATTTTTCGGGAAGGGCATACAACCCTAACATTAATCCGGCAAATATTGCCCAAAGTATTCCTTCTGTCATGTTTGTATTTTAGGTTAATGTTCAGTTATTTTTAATTTACATTTTTCAGTTGCTACCAGTAGAATTTGAAAACGGTTTGACTTTCAAATTTTTCCCCCGGTCTACTGACCGAAGCCGGAGAGTTTTCTAAATTCGGCCTATTTGGATATCGATGCGTTTCACAACAAAAGCCTCTATACCTTCCATACTGATCTCCATTTTCTCGCTGCAATTTGTCTGATGTGAAAAACCCTGTATAAAACAACATGCCTGGTTCAGTAGTGAATACTTCCAGTTTTCTTCCGCTCTCCTGCTCACTGAATGTTGCCACCTTTCTTAATTTGTTTATGCCTTTGTCAAACAGGTAATAATGTTCAAAACCCTTTTCCAGTTCTTTAATAGCTTCTTTTAACAATTTTCCAGTCCTTAAGTCTGCCGATGTGCCCGCTACCGTGGCAACTTCCCCCCCAGGCACGTTCGTTTCATCAGGTGCTAAATAGGCATCCGCCATGATTATTGCCTGATGATTTTCAATGGTTCGCTCAAAAGCGGAAAGGTTAAAATAGGTATGATTGGTTAAGGAAAGCGGTGTTGTTTGGTCGGTGCTGCCTTCATAGCTAATTACCAATTCATTATCATTGCTTAGCATAAAAGTAACTTTGACTGCCAGATTCCCCGGATAACCTTCCTCCAAATGCGGGCTTTTTAATGACATCCTAACACCTGCCGCATTATCTTCTTCAATCGCTTCCGCAGACCAAACTTTTTTATTAAAACCTGATAACCCTCCATGCAAATGGTTTGATCCATCGTTTACGGCAAGCGTATATGCTTTTCCTTCAATTTTGAATTTGCCGTCTTTAATTCTGGAAGCATATCTTCCTACCGTACATCCGAAATAGGGAGCATTTTTTTGATAGGTAGAGGAAAAGTATCCTTCTATGGTATCAAATCCACAGGCCAGCTCATGCCTTTTACCATTTTTATCAGGTACGGAAATAGAAGTAATCGTTGCGCCATAATTGATGATCTTCACCATCATTCCATGGTTGTTTGTCATCACGAATTGGTAAATCTCCTTACCTCCATGGTTACCAAATATTTTTTTATCAACTTTCATATCACTCAATCTATTTTCTCTGCATAAATGCAGTAAACCCCATACATTTGATCTTTTTCAATTTGCCGATCGCTTCCTATAATTTCAGAAGGAAACTCATTATACTCTACTTGACGTTTCGCGTTGGCAATAAATTGCTCATTGTCCGCCAATAGTTGTTTAACAATTTCAGGATTTTGCTGTGCCAAATTTTCTTTTTGGGATGGATCTGTTTCAACATTGTATAACTCATTACCATTGATCAAACGCCATTGGTTTTTCATGATGCAAGATTGCCGCACCTCCTCTGGCGGTCTCCAATCTTGTCTGTGATGGATAAATACGGTCCTTTCCGCGATTTCAGCAGGTTTTTCTGTAAGTAGTTTGGAGAAATCTATTCCATCCAGCTTTGCCGCAGCAGGAATGTTCAGTCCGCACAAGGCTGCCAGTGTAGGAATAAGGTCGACATGGGTAGTCAATGTATTGATGTCCTTCCCTCCTCCAATACCAGCTTTGGGCCATCGGAGGAAAAAAGGGACTCGATGGCCTCCTTCTTCTTTGTCTCCTTTATTGCCCCGATAACTCTTGTTCCACCCCAGATTACCGATTTCACTATAACCAAATTGGGTTCCATTATCGGTACAAAAAATAAGGATCGTATTCTCTGCCAAACCGGAAGTTTTTAACAAACTGTCGAGTTGACCAAAGTTCTCATCAATGTTGGCGATCATTCCGTAATAGTCTGCGCTGGGTATTTTTTTCCCTTCCAGTTCTTCATAAGGTTGGGCATATTTTTCTTCCACAATCAGCGGCGCATGGGGTGCATTGGTGGGCAGATAAATGAAAAAGGGCCTGTCCCTGTTTTGAAGGATGAATTTGCTGGCTTCCTCAAACCAAACGTCTGTACAGTAGCCTTTAAACTGTTTAGGCTCATAATTCACCAGATACACATCATCAAAATAGGAATTGCCCCAATAATCTGATATTTCACCCACACCTCCTGAACTATGGTGGACGGCATAGTCAAACCCACAATCGGTAGGCCGTGCCGGATAATTATCTCCCAAATGCCATTTTCCAAACATGCCTGTCGCATAACCATTTTCTCTAAATATTTCAGCCATTGTTGGGGAAGTGTGGTGCAGGGTTGCCCTGCCTTTAAAAGTTGCCCAGGCCCCACTATGAATAGGATACCTGCCAGTTATGATGGCAGAACGCGTGGGCGTACAAAGCGGGCTCACATGAAAATTGGTAAGCCGGACTGATTCCTTATAAAAATTATCCAAATTAGGTGTTTTAATCCAGGGATTGCCATGGCAGCCCAAATCACCAATTCCCTGGTCATCGGTCATAATCAGGATAACGTTGGGAGGCTTCACATCCGGTAATTTGGCATAACCAGACGAAAAAAAGCTTAGATTACTGAATGCTAATAAGAAGACTATTAATCTCATTTTTTAGTGATTATTTTCCAAGGTCCTCTGTAAATTCCAATCTTCTCAGATAGTGCCAGGGCGTATCCTGTACCACATGGGAAATGCCCCAATTGATTTTTTCACCGGTGCCTTTTCCATCGGAAAAATCGGGCCTGAACAGCCCGGCGGCATACGGAGCTTCATTCACCGTGGCAATGACCTCAAAGTTTAACCCATCCTCGGCATATTGAATGGTGTTTCTTTCCGGACCCTGTGCCACCAGCGCACAGACACCGTTTTTATAAGGCCAGATGATGCATTCATGACCGCCGATGATCACCGGGTTAAGTGCTGATTTTTGATAAGGACCTTCCGGCTTTTCAGCAATGGCCACACCCCAGCCAATAGGTATTCCGCCTTCTTTTTCTACCCAGTTTTTAAGTTCCCCGTCGCTAAACCTGTCATCTTGTCCTCGAAAGTAGCGGCTCTTGTAGTACAAATAATATTTTCCATCCCTGGCAATCAGGCTGGGATCATGGATGACCAAACCATCCCAATCGCCCTTTTCAACTATAGGGCCATCGGGATAATTGCCGGGATCGCCATAATTGCCGGGTGAAAGCACGGGTTTATCCGCCTTGTGCCAGGGTCCGTAAGGAGAATCTGCCCAGGACATCCCCACCTGGGTCCATTTAAAATCACCGGGATCAGGATCCGAAAGGTCTGCGGCTGTTTGATAGAAAAGGTAGTACGTTCCATTCGCGACCAGAATATTGGGTGTGAAAACAGAGCGGGCATCATAGTTTCCGATAGCGCCTCGTGGTACAGCCGGCCCGACTTCTTGCCAGGTGAACCCATCATTGGAGGTGGCCAACCAGATATCGGCCAAATCCCAGGGATACGCTCTTAAGGTATCATTCGCCTGATCAGGCCCCACACTTAAAGGACCACCTTCCGAGCGGGTATACCATAAAAAGTACTGCGCTCCCACTTTAATAATATCTGTAGGGTCGCGGCGAATCACTCCTTCGGTGAAGCCCAGTCCGTTCACAGGTTTATAAGCTAATTCAATACTGGCATCTTTGGGTAAATTATTGCTCCAATGAGATTTCCATTTTGTTCTGAAACGTTGTGTCGCGGCAGATTCCTGGGCTTCAGCGTCAAAGTACAACAAGGCTAAAAGCAATACTGTGCACAAAAATGTCCTGAGTTTTTTCCAATGAATCGTCTTCATTATTAAATTGATTGCCAGTAAATAAAGTTAAATCGGAAGCACC
>JBGTIS010000007.1:0-3071 GCA_041745535.1 Cyclobacteriaceae bacterium
TTTTAAAGGTAATGAGTGAGATTAAGATTGATAAAGAGGAAGCCAGAGTACTGGATATTTTGGGCCAGATAAAGAAGTTGAACGAAATGATAGCAATGCACGAAAAAGGTTCAAAAGATGCGGTTATGGCCAGTCAGTACCGTGATATGAAGAACAGATTTCTGTTGGAGTTAAAGGAAATTCTATCAAACTACGAGATTGAAGTACTATTGAAGGAGCAGGCTGCTTGAAAAAGTCATCCTTTTCCGTGTAATTCCTCTTTACCAAGCCCATATGTTTTCGTATCTGATAAATTCCTGCTTCACCCCACAGATTATTCCGATCTGTAGTAAAATAAATTTGAGTATATTTGGTAATGGATTTAAGGACGTTGATTAAAGAAAGGTATATAGATTTTATTAAGTTATGCAAAGCGCATAAGGTAGATAAGATGTATGCCTTTGGTTCTTCTATTACTAACCATTTTGACCCTCAGACCAGCGATATAGATATTGTTGTTAAAGTGGCCATTGACGACCCAGCCGACCGGGGAGATGCTTTATTATCTTTATGGGATCACCTTGAAATACTCTTCCAAAGAAAAGTTGATTTATTAACAGAGGACTCCATTCGGAATCCATATTTGAAGCGTAATATTGAACAGACAAAGAAACTGATTTATGACGGAGAAGGAGAAAAAGTTTTTATCTGATATAGCATCGTCCCCATCTGTGGCAAGGATGTCTGCTGAGATCGTTTAAAACCCTTTTTCTGCTACGCCCTTATAGGATACAACACCAACTTTTGTTGGTGCTCAGATCATTCTCCAAAAAGATTGCCGTATTTCGATGAATTTATGTGAACTTTGGGGAAAATGATATTTTTTTATGGATTTAAAACTCGCGGTATTAATTGACGGTGATAACATCCCATCAGCTTATGTAAAAGAGATGATGGAGGAAATCGCCAAGTATGGCAACCCTACCATCAAAAGAATTTATGGCGACTGGACCAAGCCCAGCCTGGCGAAATGGAAGAATGTGCTGCTGGAAAATGCCATTACGCCCATTCAGCAATATGGTTATACCACCGGCAAGAATGCCACCGATTCGGCCATGATTATCGATGCCATGGATATTCTGTATTCAGAAAAAGTAAATGGTTTCTGCCTGGTTTCCAGCGACAGCGATTTCACCCGGCTGGCCACCAGGCTTCGGGAGGCCGGCATGCAGGTATTTGGTATTGGCGAAAAGAAAACCCCCGATCCCTTTATCGTAGCCTGTGATAAGTTCATTTACATAGAAATTCT
This sequence comes from Cyclobacteriaceae bacterium, assembly GCA_041745535.1. Classification (GTDB taxonomy): domain Bacteria; phylum Bacteroidota; class Bacteroidia; order Cytophagales; family Cyclobacteriaceae; genus JBGTIS01. Next base: position 1,289 of record JBGTIS010000007.1, read on the forward strand.
GAAGCAGCAATCGGAGGAAAATGAATCGGAGGTTACGGAGAATAAGTCCAATGTGAAAAGTAATGTAGATAAAATCACGCCCAAGGTAGTAAAGCTGATTTCGTCTTCCATCTCTGACCTGGCCGATGACGATGGCTGGGCTTTTCTGGGCGATGTGGGCAGCCTAATCCAGAAAAAACAACCCAATTTTGATTCCAGAAACTATGGTTTTCAGAAGTTAACCCCCCTGATCAAATCCATCAAAAACTTTGAAATTGAACCCCGCGAAAGCCCAAAAGGCCGGTTTAAGTTAATTTATGTGAGAATCAAAAAAGCCTATCAGAAAGATTAAAAACGCTGGTTACGCAATAGTATAAATTTCTACCCAAGTTGAGATAATTTCTACTACTACAGGCAGGGAGAGTCGCTGTTGCCCTTTCCGGTTTGTGAAGGCACAAACCTGGGTCTAGAATCAATTAAAGTAGCTATTGCGAATGCTTATTTGCAAAAAAAGCTGCCCCAAATATACATTGAGGCAGCTTTTCTGCTTATAATTTTAACAGCTATTGTTTAGTCGTTATAAAGCCGCGCTCTTTGCGCGGTAATGTATTCATCCTCGATGTATTCGTCGTAGGTCATCAGCTTATCTAGGTAGCCATTCGGGCCAATTTCAATAATGCGATTGGCAACGGTTTGGGTAAAGGCATGGTCATGTGAGGTGAACAATACGTTTCCGGGAAAATCTTTTAGCGAATTGTTAAAAGCGGTAATCGATTCCAGGTCGAGGTGGTTGGTAGGTTCATCCAGCACCAGCACATTGCCTTCCTGCAGCATCATTCTGGAAATCATACACCGCACTTTTTCGCCTCCTGATAGCACATTTGCTTTCTTTAAGCTTTCCTCGCCGGTGAACAGCATTTTTCCTAAAAATCCCCGGATATACGCCTCATCTTTATCGCCATCGGTAAATTGCCGAAGCCAGTCGATCAGGTTCAGGTTGGTACTGAAAAACTTCTGGTTTTCGTTGGGCAAATAAGCCGTAGTGATGGTTTGCCCGAATTTGAACTCACCGGAATCGGCCTGCATTTCCCCCATCAGAATCTGAAACAGGGCAGTTACTGCCAGGCTGTCTTTGCTCAGGAAGGTGATTTTATCGCCTTTGTTCACAAACACGTCCAATCCTTTAAACAGGTACTTCCCATCTACCGATTTGCTCAGATTTTCAATTTGCAGAATCTGATCGCCGACAGGCCGGTTTTGAGTAAAAATAATCCCCGGATATTTTCGGTTAGAAGGCTGAATGTCTTCAATATTAATTTTCTCCAGCAATTTCTTCCGGCTGGTGGCCTGCTTCGATTTGGAGGCATTGGCACTGAACCGGGCGATAAATTCCTTCAGTTCTTTCTTTTTCTCCTCTGCCTTTTTATTAGAAGAAGCACGCTGGCTCAAGGCCAACTGGCTCGATTCGTACCAGAACGAATAGTTTCCGGTGTAGAGTTTAATGGCCCCAAAATCGATATCGGCAACGTGGGTACAAACCGTATCCAGAAAGTGCCTGTCGTGCGATACCACAATTACGGTATTCTTAAAATCGAGCAGAAAATCTTCCAGCCAGGAAACCGTCTGGATGTCCAGGTCGTTGGTAGGTTCATCCAGAATCAGAATATCCGGATTACCAAACAGGGCCTGGGCCAGCAGTACCCGTACTTTTTCCGTACCGCTTAATTCTTTTAATAGTCGGTAATGATTTTCCTCTTTAATGCCCAAACCACTCAGCAACGCGGCCGCATCCGATTCGGCATTC
>JBGTIS010000008.1:0-13648 GCA_041745535.1 Cyclobacteriaceae bacterium
CTTAAAGCCTGCCTGTCTCGTTGAGTAATAACTGTATGAAAGTTTTCATGGATAAATTCAATCTTACGGATGGCTACATTAATAAAGTTTTTAATATTCCGCTCGTCGTTCTTAAAAAAAGCTCTCAGCTTACTTAAATCAATTTCATACGGCTGGTTGGTGACCGGCACTCTTGTTATAGTATTATTATCAGGCCCAGTCGTATGGTTCCTTTTACCAGATCCATACCTTAGCAGCATTTGTTGCAGGTCTGCCGGACCAAAGGGTTTGGTAATAACATCGGTAAAATGTGTAGCTTCTGGAGGCTTGTTCATTTACAGTATCAGCAGTTAAGGCTATAATGGGCACTTCCTTATAATACTTATCAGGTAAATTCCGCATTATCCGGGCGGCTTCGTAGCCATCCATTACCGGCATCCGCACATCCATCAAAATCAGATCATATTGCTTTTCCCGGATCATTTCTAATGCTTTTGTGCCGTTTTCTGCTTCGTCAGGTACCAGTTGCCACCATTCTTTCATAAACTGAATAAATACGAACCGGTTAATCGCTACATCTTCTACCAATAATATTTTCAGATTTTTAAGGTCGAATGTTTCTTATCAGCTATGTTAACCGGTGCAGGGGCTGACTGTTCTTCGTGCAAGGCTAAGGTAAAAGAGAAACGGGAGCCTTTGCCCGGTTCACTTTTTACTTCTATGTGGCTGTCCATCAGCTCGAGCAACGATTTGGTGATAGACAAACCCAGGCCTATACCGCCATAGTCTCTCACTGTAGCGTTATTGGCCCGACTAAACGCATCAAAAATCAGGGACAGTTTATCCTGGGTTATGCCAATGCCTGTATCAGCTACCGAGAAAGTAATCCAGCGTATATCTTCTTTACGAAGTGAATTTACTTCCAGCGTAATTTTTCCATCCCGTGTAAATTTTACCGCATTGCTGATCAGGTTGTGTAATATTTGTGAAAGCTTTAGCTGATCAGTATATACTGTTTTCGGAATGCTTTCATCAATATGAAAGTGCAACTCGTTACCCAGGTCGGCTGCCCGGGGCTGATGGGCTTTCTGTAAACTATTGATAAGTTCTGCCAGGTTTACCTTTGTTTCCTCAACAGCTACTTTGCCTGCCTGCATCTTGCTGAAGTCCAGAATGTCATTAACCAGTACCATCAGGTTCTCAGCCGAAAACTTCAAAGCCTGGAGATTTTCTAATTGTTGATGGGTAGGCTTTTGTTGTAATAACAGACTAGAAAGGCCTACTACTGCATTGAGCGGTGTACGGATTTCGTGGCTCATGTGAGCCAGAAACTCTTCTTTGGCATGGGCAGCCTCTTCGGCCTGGGCCTTGGCTAATTTAAGAGATTCCTCCATTTGTCTGCGCTCAGTATTGTCGCGCATAATTTTCAGGTATCCCCTCAGTATTTGGTTTTGGTCGCGAAGGGGCATGGTGAGTCCGCTGCCCCAGAAACGGCTCCCATCTTTCCGCTGATGCCAGCGTTCGTTCTCAGCACGGCCAGTTTGCCTGGCTAACTTCATTTCTTTTTTGGGTGCTGTTTCTCTTTCTTAAGGGATAAAAATGATTTTTCCTGGCTGTCCGATGGCTTCTTCCTTTGTATATCCCAGCAACCGCTCCGCGCCTGCATTCCAATTGGTTAGCTTCCCTGCTTTGTCCAGCGTAAAAATGGCATAGTCTTTCGCGCTTTCTAAAATCAGTTGCAGGTGTTCCTCACTTTGTCGTAAGGCCTCTTCTGCCTGCTTGCGTTCGGTAATATCATAAGCTACTACCAGCACGGCATACACTATGCCCTGCTCATTGCGCAAAGGTGTACCATGGCTCAAATAATGGCGCCCAAGGCTTTCCTGTTCATGCCGGAAGGGTTTGCCATAGAGGGCTGCCCGGTAATCGGTCTCAATTTTTTCAGCATTTTTTACATCCACCACTTCCCACAGGCTTTTCCCTTCAATGTCGGACGGTGCCTGTGCTGTTGCCTGTAATGCCTGTCCTTCAGCCAATACATACCGTAATTGCTGGTCAACCATATACACAATGCCATTAGGAAGATTGGCGGCAATGGTCCGGTAAATATTTACCTCACGCGACAGGTCAGGTACAATGGGGGCTGATCCAACAGCTTTGCCTTTGGAAGCTTCGGGTTGGGTAACTGCTGTAGCCTGATGGATGATAAATTCTGTTTCGCCATTTTCATTTTTTACAGGTTTAAACAGCAGTTCATAGGCAGGTTGACCCTCTTTTTGAGGTGTAGCGATACCAGTTACGGTTAGGATGACGGGTGCGCCACTAACAAATACTTGCGCAAGTGTATTTTTTAAGGCATCCGGTTCCTTCATTAAAGCAGCGAAGAAATGCTTTTGAAGTAGCCGGGAAAAGTCCTTACCCTGCCAGGAGGTTGGGTTTTCACCCATCAATTTAAGATAATTATGGCTGATAGCTACTAACTTATGGTCTTTATCAATAACCATGTATGCGCCAGGCAAATTAGACCATAACGCAGGCCAGAATGATTATTATTTGGTAACATAACAATGTACTTTGTACAGGATAATAAACTTATCCTAATAATCCGGTAAAAAGCATGCGGACCAGCTAAATTCTAATGTTTTTGGGTTATTACCTGCCAAAAATATTTATTTCTCAAGAATTTACCCAAAGGTTTCAGTACCGTAAACATCCTAAATTTATTTTGCCGAAATAATAAGGATATCAAGAGCTTCCTGGTGCTGTCAAATGCTAATAAATTAACAAATCAGATAATGTATAGTTTCAAATTTAAAGCATGTTTTAAAAAAGCGCTTCCTTTATTTGCCATGCGCTTCATCCGGATTTCGCTCTAATGAGATATCCAAAAAAGTACAAAAAGAAATATTTTCATTAGGCCGTTATATCAAAAAGTTCTATTTTAAAAGGAAAAGTAAGATTGGTGCTGTTATTTTTGGTGAAGTGAAAGAATTTTTATACAAATCATACAGGTATTGCTATTATTTATTTGATTTTTCTTAATAAACAGCCACTTTCGGGTATAAAGGAGAGTGTCAGCACAGAAATTATAATCTGTTGGAAAAATTATACTTCAAATTATGTATTGCCTCATTTTTCTTTATTGCGTTTAGTGGGGTAAACATCAATGCGCAGCCTCAGATGATGTTTAACAAATACACCATAGAAGATGGTCTTTCCAATAACTACATCAGGGGTATTGTTCAGGATGCGGATGGCCTTATCTGGCTGGCTACTGAAGATGGCCTCAACACATTCAATAGCCATTCCTTCTACGTTTACCAGAACAATCCGGAAGATACTACCAGTATTACAAACCATCCTATTATGGCTTTGGAGGAAGACGCGGAACATAATATATGGGTAGGTACCTGGGGCGGCGGTATTTTTATATTTAATAAGGAACTGGATAATTTTAAACAACTTGCCCATCAGCCCAACAACCCAAATACACCCAGATCGAGCTTTATTTACGATTTATTTAAAGATGAGCAGGGTAATATGTGGATCGGAACCAGCGGAGGCGGCATTAACCGATATGATCCTGAACAAAAAAAGTTTTTTTATTATACGCATAATCCCCAAAACAAGGAAAGCCTGAGCCATGACCAGGTTAGTGCTATCGCTGAGGATAGGTCGGGAAATCTCTGGATTGGGACACGGGGCGGAGGATTAAACCGCCTTGATCCGGAAACCGGAATTTTTACCCGTTTCCTGCACGAAGAAGATAATGAAAACAGCCTGAGCAGCAATCAGGTTAATTGCGTTTTCTACGATAGTCAGCAACGGTTGTGGGTAGGTACCTGGGGCTATGGTGTAAACATGATGACAGACAATACCGATGAGTTTATCCGGTACAACTATCATCCTGACGATTCTGCTTCATTGGTCAACGAACAGGTTTGGAGTATCGCTGAAGGTGAAAATGGTGAAATCTGGTTGGGAACCGATAACGGATTGTCGGTATACAACGAAAAGAAAAACAATTTTTACAATTACAGGCATAATCCTTTTGATACAAGAAGTTTAAATGGAAATTCCATAAAAAGCTTGTATACCGATCATCAGGGGCGTATGTGGGTGGGAACCTACAACACTGGCATTGGCATATACGATAGTCGGTTGAATCAGTTTGAACACTTTTATGCCAAAGGGAACCAGAACTCACTTTCTTCTAACGATATCAGTGCTTTTCAGGAAGTTGGAGATGGAAAGCATGTTTGGGTAGGCACCGATGGTGGCGGACTGAATTTATGGAATTTACCCAATAATCATTTCGTGGATTATCCGCATAACCCGCACAACCCGAAGAGTATTGGCGGTAACAAAATTAAAACTTTGCTGAAGGATAATAAGGGTGGCTTGTGGATTGGTTTCTGGGGAAGCGGTATGGATTATTATGATCCGGAAGAGAAAAGTTTTACTCATTTTGGGAAAGGAAAAAATGGGATCAATAACGAAAACATTACTACCATAGCACAAGACCATGACGGATACCTGTGGTTAGGAAGTTTTGGCGGGGGAGTTGCCCGGTTTCACTCCGATAGTTTATCTTTTCAGTATTTTACACAAAATCTATCTGATTCTGGCAATATCAGTAGTAATTACATCTGGACTATCCTGGTAGATAAGCAAAACAATGTGTGGGTAGGTACGATAAATGGTACCTTAGACCTGTTTGATAGAAAACTTGGAAAGTTTGTGCCGGTTGATTATTATGATAAGAAAAAAACCGGTTATTCCATTCAAACGCTGTTAGAAGATACCCCAGGTAGGTTGTGGATTGGTACCGAAGGTGGAGGCCTTAAACTGCTGGATAAAGAAGCCCAAACCTGCCAATCATTTACTACCCAGAATGGGCTTCCCAGTAACCATATCAATTCAATTGTGAAAGCGGATGATGGGAACCTTTGGCTGGGTACCAATTATGGGATTGCCAGTTTTAATCCTGAAACTGCCGATGTCAGAGTTTTTAATAAGCACGATGGGTTACAAGGCCTACAGTTTAACCGGCAGGCTTCCTGCAAACTGAGTTCAGGCAAAATTTTATTAGGGGGTGTCAGTGGCTTTAACAGGTTTTATCCGGATAGCCTGAAAACGTATGACCTACAAGTGCCTGTGGTATTAACTAATTTTCAGATATTCAATAAACCTGTACCCATTGGCGCGGAAGATTCGCCCCTGCAGGTTAATATTAATGAAACCAAAACCCTTACCCTGTCTTACGATCAGTCGGTATTTAGTATAGAGTATGTTGGCATTAACTATACCTATCCGCAAAGAACACATTACCAGTATAAACTGAAAGGGTTTGTGGATGAAAGCTGGCAAAAGGTGGACAAAGAGCAAAAAGCAACCTATACCAATCTGCATCCGGGCAATTATGAGTTTATGGTTACCACCTATGATGCCGATTCTAAAGAAGTAAATAACCTGGCACACACGTTGTTAATTACCATTACACCTCCATGGTGGCAAACCTGGTGGGCCCGGCTGCTCGCCCTGCTTTTGTTGGTAGCAGTTATCTGGATCATATCGCGGTGGCGGGTACGCAGGATAAAGGAACGCAACAAAAGGTTAGAAAAAGAGGTAGCCGAACGTACTTTAAAATTACAGGAAGCGAATCATAGTTTGAAGGAGATGTTTATGCTGGTGCACGAACAGAAGGAAGAAATACAGGCACAGGCAGAAGAATTAGCAGAATCTAACGAAGAAATCAAATCAATCAACCACAGGCTGGAAGAACATGTGGAACTGCGTACTGCCGACCTCCATAAATCTAATGAAGAGCTGGATAACTTTGTGTACCGGGTTTCGCATGATATTCGCGCCCCTTTATCGTCGTTGCTGGGGCTGGTAGGATTGATGGAAATAGAAAAGGATTCGGGCCAGTTAAACCAATACCTGAAAATGGCTACCAAAAGCATTAACAAGCTGGATGGATTTGTGCGGGATATTCTGGATTATTCCCGTAATTCAAGAATGCATATCAATCGGGTAGCGATTAATTTTCCCGAATTGCTGCAAAGTATTCAGGAAGAACTGCAATACATGGAAAATGCCACCCGGCTGGAAGTTATTAAGGAATTTAATATTAATCATCCGCATTATAGCGATACCAGGCGATTGCATATTATTTTCCGCAACCTGTTTTCCAACGCCATCAAATACCAGAACCTGTACCTCAATTCACCCTACATTAAATTCAACATTAGTTCTGAAAAGGAAGCCGCGTTCATACTAATAGAAGACAATGGGGTAGGCATTGACGCACCTCAAATTCCGAAAGTATTTGACATGTTTTACCGGGGAAGCGAGCTTTCTACAGGGTCGGGCATCGGGCTTTATATTGTAAAGGAAACCATTGAGAAAATGGGTGGGTTTATTACCTTGCAATCGAAACTGGGTGCTGGCACCATTATTACCATTAAACTGCCCAATATTTTGCCCAACTATTAGCCACAATTGGCTATCTATCCGCAAAGTTAATATGGAATGAAAAAACCATTTGTTACCCCTTCGCGAAGAAAATTTGTAAAACACCTGTCGGCCGGCCTCACCGGATCGGTACTGGGAATTAAAAATGCTTCAGCATTTGAAATGACAGCTCTTGCCGGCAAGAGCAACGACGAAAGCTACTGGGCAGCCGTGCGAAGTGCTTTCCCTTTAACAAAAAGCCGGGTATACTTTAACAACGGCACTTTTGGTCCTTCGCCCTATCCGGTGCTGGACATTATTCATGAGCAGCTTGATTATTACAACGAAATAGGTGAGTACGGCAACACCAAAATTACCCGCGAAAAGGTGGCCGGGTATGTGAAAGTGAAACCGGAAGAAATTTCCCTCACCCATAATACCACCGAAGGCATTAATATTGTAGCCTGGGGCCTGCCCCTGAAAAAAGGCGATGAGGTAATTATTACCCGGCAGGAGCATGTGGGCAATGCGCTTCCGTGGCTGAACCGCGCCAAGCTACATGGTATTGTGCTGAAACCCTTTGAACCTGCCCGTACGGCCGAAGCCAACCTGAAACTGATTGATCAGTTAATTACCGGCAAAACCAGCGTAATTGCCATTCCGCATATTACCTGTACCACAGGCCTGGTAATGCCAGTTAAAGAGATTGCCGCGCTTGCCCGTAGTAAAAACATTTTTACAGCTATTGATGGGGCACACGGTGCCGGTACCTTTGACCTGGATTTGAAAGCCCTGGGGTGCGATACCTATGCCACCAGCTGCCACAAATGGATGCTGGGTCCAAACGGAACCGGATTTCTGTATGTCAAAGAAGAATTGTTAGATACCATTCAGGCGTATTGGGTGGGTGGGTATTCCGACACGGGTTGGGACCTACAAGCCGAACCTCCGGTGTTGAATGGCTACGTACCCACGGCGCATCGCTACGATTTTGGTTCGCAAAACGCGGCGCTGTATGCAGGCGTAGACGCTGCTATTGATTTTCTTACCGAAATCGGGCAACGGAAAATTGAAGGCAGGGTAAAAGAGCTGGCTGCTTATCTGCAAAACCAGCTCATGGCCCTGGAAGATAAGGTGGACATGTTAACGCCCACCGAACCCCAGTCCCGCTTGTCCATGATCGGATTCCGGCCCGGAAATATGGATTACCTGGCCTTTAACAAGATAGCACAGGAACACAAATTCAGAATCAGGGTAGTGCCCGAAAGCGGATTGAATGCCATCCGGATATCTACCCACATTTATAACAGCAAGCAGGATATCGACCGGTTTGTAGACATGGTTAAAACCTCCTGAGCCACAAAAAGGCTTACCGGCCTTACGTCCTTCTCAGTTGTCCGTATGCTTTTTGTACTGTTCTGATTACCCATTCTATGGGGTTGGGTACTTTGTTAAAAACCCACAGCAGCATATACACTTCAATAAGGAAAAACATAATAAGGCTCAACATAAGAAAAATATCAGTTGAGGTGAGCACAACAGCGCTCATTATATATAGCATCAGTGTTAATTTCATTGTCATACATTTTGGTGAAAGAAATAGTTTTCCGTACGAAACCATTCAGGATTAACAATACGATACCAGCGTGTTAGTGAATCCGGTAGCGGCGCATCCGGCAGCATGGTGATGCCGGGTAGCCTAGGCTTGCGTTACGATAAGTCTTCCCTTTAAGCATACCGATGAACCTGGTAGTATAGGGTTTAAGTTCATATAAAAATTTAATAGCCAGGTTCCAAAAATTATCCTTTCCAGAGAAGAAGCAAACTTTTAAGCAGGCGAGCAAAAGTAATTAGTTGTTTTCTTGCCGGATTTATTCCGGCATCCGCTTCACGGGACCTAGTGCGACTGCCGCCGGAATTCGGTCCAGCCTCATCCGGTGATACCTGAAAATTTATGTCCACCTGCTTAATGGATCTAGAGTTATTTAGTTTATTTTCAATAAATATGAATAATATTAATCAATTATTCAGCTTTCAAATTGATTTATACTTGTTTGTTTAATAAATGTTTCGTTTTGTTGAAAATATTTCTAATCCGGTTTGTGAGGTTCGCTTCAGTTATTGCCTGAAAACAGGTTATACCTGGGAACAGACCCAATGTTTTTGAATAGAAAAAATATGATGGCTCCATAAAAATAATTGGGATTGCTTCCCGAATGTTAACATAGTGGCAGTCATATATAGGTCGGGTGATGCCCATACCTTAAATGTTGGGGAGCCAAATCCAGGCTGTTATAAGGATAACCTCAACCAACCAGAAACGCCAGGCAAATTTTTATTCCAACATTGTTTTTTCTTTTTTACATTTGGTACAAATCAGATACACTTCACCATCCACCTTAACCCTATGATACAAATCTCATTGTTCTTCTGTTTTTTCCTGATGACGTTTTATGGTTTATCACAAACCCAATATCCTGAAGCGGAAATTAAAAACAAGCACATACAGGCAAAACTCTATTTACCTGATACCGAACAGGGCTACTACCGCAGCACCCGGTTCGATTGGGCGGGCATCATTGGCGGTTTACAATACAAAGGCCACGAATACTTTGGTCCCTGGCTTGCCAAACACGATCCTACCTCACACGAAGCCATCAGTGGTCCGGTAGAAGCGTTCGCGCCTATTGGTTTTGAAACAGCCAAACCGGGCGACCCTTTTTTAGTTGTCGGCGTAGGCATGTTGCGGAAGCCCAACGAAGAACCCTATCGTTTCGCTACTACCTATGATATTGTAAACCCGGGGGAGTGGAAGGTGCGGAAAAAGGCTGACCGGATTGAGTTTGTGCACACCCTCACCGCTGACGAAGGTTATGCCTATGAATATACCAAAACCGTACGGCTTACCAAAGGCAAACCAGAGCTGGTGCTGGAACATACGCTGAAGAATACCGGCAAAAAAGCACTGGAAACCACCGTGTACAATCACAATTTCTTTATCATAGACCAGGAGCCAACCGGCCCCAATCTGGTAACCCGATTTCCTTTTCAGGTACAGGCAGAAGGTTCCGGTTTCGGGGAGATAATTGTGGCACGGGATAATGAGCTGGTATTTGAAAGGGCCCTGCAAAAAGGAGAGCATGTATTTACCAATGCCGTACAGGGCTTCGGCTCGGGTGCTGAGGATTACGACATCCGGATTGAGAACAAAAAAACAGGGGCGGGGGTACATATTACTGCCGATCAGCCCTTGTTAAAACTATTTTACTGGGCCAGCACCACCACAGCCTGTCCTGAGCCCTACATACAGCTAAAAGCCGCGCCCGGTGAGGAGTTTAAATGGAAAATAGCCTATGAATTTTACACCTTTGAGGCAGATACTGAGGGGAAGTAGGATTTCATACCGTAGTTTTGCCATTAGGTACGAGCGTGATTTTACCTGTACTTTAAAACATAAACCCAGCTTCTGATACTATAAATTAGGGGAATTAAAATTAGTATTCACTAAAACAGATCAGAATGAATAATCTGGAAAATCTGGTATCGGTAAAGATATCACCAAAAGAACTGGCAGCCGCCCTGGAAAAGCTGGAGGAAGCGAATGCCATACTAAAACCCTATTTGATCGCGCTTACGCCGGAAAAAAGACAGGAACTGCCTAAAATGAGTGACGGCAACGCGCCGTTTGTAGACAAAGTCCTGCAATACGCACAGGCAAATCCTGCGTTTACGCCCAATTTTGTGGATGTAGCCGAGCTTAAGGTTGATACGCAGGCCGTTACCAATTTGTCGCAGCTTTACCGGCAGGCAGAAAAACTGTGTACAGGCCTGAACGACACCATCATGATGTCGGGCAGCGAAGCCTACCGGGCCGCGTTGGTTTTTTACAAATCGGTAAAAACCGCCGCCAGCATGAACGTACCCGGCGCGCGACCCATTTACGAAGACCTGAAAAAGCGTTTCGATAAGCAGGGTAAAAATAATACCAGTGCTGATGCGATTGAAGAATAAACGGTGATTAGTTAACCTATGCATGGGGCAAATAGGGCATGTACCTTATTTGCCCTTTTTGTTATCTGATAGCAGGTAAAATGCCTGATTTTTATTGAACGCTTCAAAACCATCACCCTTTTTGTTGCGGAAGTATTTCCTCCCTGCCGACTGCGCAGGCTTTTTTACAACCGCGGGCATTTACCAACTTTACTCCGGCCAAACCCAATGCACATCAGCACCTCACCGCGTTCATCTTTTAACATACCGAGGTCAGTTCGGAACTCACCGCGTTCATCTTTTAGCATACCGAGGCCAGTTCGGAACTCACCGCGCTCACCTTTTAGCATACTGAGGCCAGTTTGGAACTCACCGCGCTCACCTTTTAGCATACTGAGGCCAGTTCGGAACTCACCGCGCTCACCTTTTAACATACCCAGTTATCATAGATTTCTGCTGTTAGCGCATAGCTCCAGCCACGTGTTTATTGTTTACCAGGCTTCCAGCTTCAGGCATTTTGTTTTTAAAATATCAGTAGATTAAAGCTATACAGCGGAAATTTGCTGCTACCTGCTAACAGGCCAGCGGCCCGGGGAATAACAGATACGAGCGAAACGCACACGCCAGTTGAGCTTGATAGTGGAAGCAGGGTTCTTTATTATACGCCAACATTTATTATATTCAACATCAAAAAGAAAGCCTGCCATATAAGGGAGCATCCAAGCTTTAAAAGGTATAAAAAGTCCACTAGACAGATTACGATTTGATTAGGAAAAATACTAAAAAAAGAGATAAAGTGTATATAAAAAATACTATATTTATATTAAATCTATACTATTGACACAGTAAGTATAGTGAAAATAACCGCTACTGCGGTTATTAAGATGTTATGGGCCATAAAGAAAAATGAAAGAACTTGACAAACAGTTTTCACAATGGGAGGATATGCTAACCAACCAGGTTAAGATACCTGTTGATATTTGTAGTACGTTAGCTTCAACAATACAAAACGAAATCAAACAACTGTCAGCAGACGAAATTGAGAAGATTGAATCAGCTTCTCCGGTTGGCATAGATTTAAGAGTTGAAGAACTGTTAGCATTTCAATCGATGATGGACACATTTAACAAAATGAAACCAAAACCAGAAATCGTAAGAACGCAGGTGATAGCTCAAAACTACATATGTTTTGTATATCTCAAAGATACTCTTTTTGAAAGGTTGAAAAGAGTTCTTCCAACCGGAAGCGTGGGAAAGAAATGTTGTAAATTCTTATTGAACAATCCGGTAAGAGCATTTAGAAACTCGATTGCTCATGGAAATTGGAAGTACACAAATGACTTTTCTGGTATTGAATTTTGGGCGTATAAAGGAGAACCTGATGGAAATCCTATGCCGAGATGGGAAGTCAGCCAAAATGATTTAGGATTTTGGCAAGCTCTTTCACGAATGATTGCTTATGTAACTTATTTAACATTGGTTGAAATGAAAACGGCCCATAACAAAAGCTAGCCGCCATCCTGGCAATATTGAGCTAGCGCGTTAGTTGCTCCAAGTAGCCAAAAAGATAAACGAAAGTAAATAGCCAACAAGTCGGCCAAGGGCTGCCCTAGGCGTTGTGCTTAATTAAAACAAACGAAAATGACAAAATACAGAAATAAACTACCACAGCTTTCGTCATCAACATTTATGACGGATGGAGGATTAGAAACTGACCTCATTTTTAACAAAGGAATAGATTTACCAGAATTTGCCGCTTTCGATTTACTAAAAAGTAGTGATGGCAAACAAATCCTAAAAAACTATTATCAGGATTACTTAGTTATAGCTAAGAAGAAATGCAAGGGGTTTGTCCTTGAAGCACCCACCTATAGAGCTAACCCAGATTGGGTAGTTAAAATAGGATATTCATTGGATGATTTACAAATTATTCACAACACAGCTATAGAAGAGCTTGAAGATTTAAGAAATGAATTTGAAGATGACAATTTTAAAGTTCCTATCAGCGTTTGTATTGGACCTCGTGGCGATGGTTATGTACCCAGTAATATAATGACTGCTGAACAAGCCGAGGAATATCATTCCTCCCAAATTAATGTAGTTTCCAACACAAATGCCGACCTTGTTTCTGCTTTAACTATAAACTATAATGACGAAGCGATTGGAATAGTTAATGCTGCCAAGAAACACCATATTCCCGTAGTCATTTCATATACTGTGGAAACCGATGGAAATCTTCCAAGCGGACAATCTTTAAAAGATGCCATTTCGTCCTTAGATAAGGCTACAAACAATTATGTATCCTACTTTATGATAAACTGTGCCCATCCAGAGCATTTTAAAGGCGTTTTGAATCCTAACGAATCTTGGACAAAAAGAATCAAAGGACTTAGAGCAAATGCCTCAAAAAAGAGTCACGCAGAACTTGATGAATCAGAAACATTAGATATTGGAAATAGAGAAGAACTAGCCAACGATTATTGTGATTTAAGAACCCATCTTCCGAATTTAAGCATAATCGGTGGTTGCTGTGGAACGGATTCAACTCACTTAGAATCTATTTGTGAATCGTGGTTTGAAAATAACTAAGCACAACATTGTATATAGCTCATTGCTAGGTAGTTGCTTGACCGAAGTTTTGGATATATTTACGAACACCGCCAAATCTTTTGGATTTGGCTTTTAGCGTAAAAAGTTAAAAACAAAACGCAAAAGATTTGGCTCATGCCAGACGGAAAGGCAAGTGCCTTTCTACACGCAACGAGCCATATACGAGACCGTTGGCAGCAAGTAGAAAAGAATTATGAAAGCAATAGAATTCAAGACAGAACTAAAAGATAACCAGATACGGATACCCGATGATGTCCAATCTGAGTTAAAATATTCACAAGACAAGCTTGTCCGTGTCATTGTGCTGATTGAAGAATCAGATGATGTATATGATGATAATGCTTTTCGTCAATTGACAAAGGAACAATTTTTAAAGGGATACGCTGAATCTGATTCAGTATATGATGATTGATAGATGGATAAAGTAGATTTCGGAGATATTGTCCTTATGAAGTTTCCGTTCACAGACGGTCAGCAATTCAAAAAAAGACCTGCCTTAGTACTGCTTGATACACAAGATGGGGATATGATTGTTTGTAGAATCACCAGTAAGCTCTATAATACAGAGTTTGATGTCATGATAGAAGGATGGCAAGCGGCAGGCTTAAAGTTA
>JBGTIS010000009.1:0-8329 GCA_041745535.1 Cyclobacteriaceae bacterium
CCTTTTTGTTTGGAATGTGAATGAATTTCTCATGAATAAAAAACTTTTTATAAAGGTATTGCGACTCACCAAAAATTTTTACTTTCTGGCAGGAATAGCCTTTTTACTCTGGATGCTTTTTCTGGACTCTAACGATTTTATTACACAGTTCAAACTAAACAGCAGGCTGCATGAACTCGAGGAGCAAAAGGAATATTACCAGGAAAAAATAAAAGGCGTTGAAAAAGACAGGAAAGAACTGCTGGGCAATGACGAACTTCTTGAAAAATTTGCCAGAGAAAAGTATCTGATGAAAAAGAAAACAGAAGATCTCTTCGTTATTGTGGAAGACGAATAAATTAAACTCCTTAAGTATATGACCATCCGCGGCTTTGGCCTGTTATGCCTGCTAATTATATTTTCTTATGCTGGTGTCGCGCAGGTAGATTCCGACCAGAATGAAAACCCTGATCGCTCAAATCCTGAAGAAAATTCTGAGTTTTGGGATAAGGTATACTTTGGAGGCAATTTCTGGGTGCAGTTCGGTACCTTAACTTATGTAGATATTTCTCCTTTGGTAGGATACCGTTTTACAGAAAACTTCTCAGCCGGGCCCGGCATCACGTATCAATATCTACGGTACAAACGCCTTGATTATTCTACCTCGGTATATGGAGGAAGAGTTTTTGCCCGCCATACCATTGCCCGGCAGTTTTTTGTAGAAGCACAATATGAAAATCTGAATGTAGAATTCCCTGTAGTAGTAAATGGCAGTTTCGATTATGTGCGCGAATGGGTGCCCGGCGCGTTCCTGGGAGGGGGTATCTATCAGCCTATTGGAAGGAGGGCCGCCGTTATTCTTTCCGTATTGTACAATTTCACCTATGTGGATGGTAAATCGCCTTATAACAGCCCCTGGGTGTTTAATGTAGGGTTTACGCTTTAGTTGTTTATTATGGCTACCAAACAGAACTTTTCTGAACTCAGAATGATTCATTAATTAAAAGCAATGAAATATATTTGACATATGAGCAAGAGACAGCCTTTTCGAAAAAAAAGAAGTGATACAAAAATGGGAACTATCGAAAAAAAGTATGGTAAGGATTTTGGTATTCGCTCGGATAAAAGACTTGGTAATTATCTAAAAGATAAAGGTTATGATTCGTTGAGTGAACTCCTCAACTCTAAGGATGGAAAATCTAAAAGATAAATTTGAACAAAATATCCCCGAGATTGAACTTCTCGAAAAAAGGTTTAAGTTTATTGAGAACAAAACACTCAGAACGAATCTATCAATTTCATTTCAATACATTATTTTCTTAATTATTCTTGAAGAAGAAGTTACACTTCAGGGCCCCATCTCCTATTCTATTTTTAAGACCATTATTCTAAATACAGCATCAATAATCGAAGGATCACTTCATTATTTATTAGATACCCTGATCAAGCAAAAGAGAATAGACACTGAAAAAGTAATGAGTAAAGAGGATGTTTACTCAAACAAAAAAGTTCTGTATAAGACTAATGATGGGACAGAAATCTGTGGTATTCATTTCAACAAAAAATCAACGAAGCTCAAATCTAATACCAACTTCATCGAAATAAACAGGGCGTGTAAAAGAGCAAGAATTCTTGATGATGAACTATTCCAAGAAGTTGAAGAATTAAGGGAGAGACGAAATAAAATTCACTTAGCAGGTTTAACAATGGTTGATGACTTTTACGAAAAAAAAGATATACAAAAAGCATTTGACACAATTTCCAAAGTGTTAACCCTTGTTGAAGAAAAACTTGAAAATCACGATAGGTAACAAACACTAAAAATGAATCGATGGGTGCGCCCATGCGAACTGGGAATTTTCAGGGTTTTCTGCTAAATTTTAACATTAACCAGTCTGGCATGCGGGCATATACCCATTCTAGCTGGGCGAAATGTTAAAATTTAATACCAAATTTTTTTCCCACACTCATCAAATCATCCACTACAGGCTCTAGTACCGGAATTCCTTCCTGTAAGCGTTGCTTACTGATTTCTCGCTCCGGATCGCCCGGCACATACACCCTGGGTTGGTCGGCGGTGGTTTCGGCGGCACGAAACCGGCTGATCCAGGTATCCATATGCTGTTTGAATTCTGCTGCCGGCCGGAATGCGTCTATTCGCATAGCACCCAAGAAATGCCCGATGCCTTGCCCTACCGGGTCTTCAGGTAATGGTAAAAAACTAACAAATGGCGGTACCCACGGACCGTAATTGGCGCCGGAAAAAACTGCTGAAAATATATCTACAATAGCGCCCAGACAATAACCTTTGTGGCTGCCATGTTCCCGGTCGCCACCCAGTGGGAGCAAGGCACCACCTTCTTTTAACTCATGAGGATTGTCAGAAGGAACGCCATCCGCATTCTGGATCCAGCCTAAAGGTGCTTTTTGGTTCTTTCGTTGTAAGACCTCTAATTTACCATTAGCGGCAGTAGTGGTAGCGAAGTCGGCTACGAAAGGGGGCTGCTGGTCGGCAGGAATCGCTACGGCAATCGGGTTGGTACCCAGCATTCTTTCAGTAGCAAAAGTAGGCGCTACCAGCGGACTCGCATTGGTCATGGCCAGTCCGACCATATCATAGGCCAATGCCTGCATGGCATGCTGGCCGGCAATGCCAAAATGGTTTGAGTTTTTTACGGACACCCATCCGGTTCCCGCGTTTTTCGCTTTTTCAATGGCAACTTTCATGGCATATGGCGCTACTACCAGGCCAAGTCCGGCATCGCCATCTACTACCGCTGTGCTGGGCGTTTCATGAACTACTTTAATAGCAGGTTTGGCATTAATTCTGCCTGCTTCCCAAAGCCTTACGTAACCAATTAACCGGGCTACACCATGCGAATCAATACCGCGTACATCGGCAGCTACCAGCACTTCGGCGGCAATTTCAGCATCGTTTTCAGGGCACCCCATATGAAGAAAAATATCTCTACAGAAGCCTTTTAATTTTTGGTATGTAAATGTCATAATGATTTATTTGTAATGTAAAAATAGGGTTATGAAGTAGCTTGTACAAGTTTAGCCAGTACACCTTCTTTTAATGCATAAGCCGAAACCCTGATTTTTTTAATCTGATACTTATTTAATACGAAATTCAATAATTCGCATGCTACTACAATCATATCTACCCGCATTTCAATCATTCCGGGAATTTCCATCCGCTGCGCCCGGTCTTTGTTAATGATTTCTTTGTAAACGCGCGAATAACCTTTGTATGTAATGGGGTATTCGGTAGCATCCTGATTGGCGAATTTTTGTTTCTGGTGCTGGTAAATTTCGCTTAAGGTATCGAAAGTGCCTGAAGCTCCAATGAGCACGACTGGCGCATATTTTTGTACTGCCGCATGTAGGGGTTGAAGCTGTTGCCCCAGATAAGCTTCTATGTTTTTTATTTCTTCCCGGGTAATAGGATCATTGCTCACAAAAAGGTCCAGCAATCGTTGTGCGCCTATTTCGAAACTTTGCTTCCATAATATTTTTTGCCTGTAACCAATAATGAATTCCACACTGCCGCCCCCAATATCCATTACCATCACATTTTTGTTTCCAAGATGTAACGATTCGTTTACCCCAAAGAAAATGTACTCCGCTTCCTGGTTGCCATCAATAATCTGAATCCGTATCCCCGTTTCCTTCGCGATTCTAGCCACCAATTCAGCACTGTTTTTAGCATTTCTAAAGGCACTGGTAGCAGTGGCGTGTACCTCTGTGATACCTTCTTTTTCTATAACAGCCTTAAAATTAAAAAGAGCTTTCATAGCTCTTTCCTGCGCTTCTTCGGTAATTTGTCGTTGGTTGATACCTCCTTTTCCAATGCGCACCGTTTCCCTTTCTTTCCAGTAAATGTCAAATTTGCCTGGATATACATGGGCAAGTAACAGATGGAAAGTATTGGTACCTAAATCAATAACCGCTATCTTTCGGACGCTCATTTAGAAAAATTTTGTAAATATAAAATAATATTCTTTTGTAAAGCACACATTCAATTGTATAATTGAATTACACCTTAGCTTCAAACTACCCCTTTATTACGCGTTTAATAACCCATTGTATGACTAAAAAAAATAAGGACAGTAAAGTATCAGCATCAATTCACCAGAAAAAGTTCGACCTGCTTAAAAGAAAAAACGAAGAAGCCCTGCTGGGAGGTGGTACAGCCAGAGTGGAAAAGCAACATGAAAAAGGTAAACTTACCGCCCGCGAACGCATCGAAATATTGGTAGACAAAGGGTCTTTTGAGGAAATAGGGAAATTTGTAACACACCGAAGCCATGAGTTTGGCTTGGAAAAGGAAAAATACCTGGGCGATGGCGTAGTTACCGGATATGGTACGGTGGCCGGAAGATTAATTTATATATTCTCCCAGGATTTTACGGTGTTTGGTGGTTCTCTCTCTGAAGCGCATGCTGAAAAAATTGTAAAAATTATGGAACTGGCCATGAAAAATGGTGCCCCCATTGTGGGCCTGAACGATTCTGGCGGTGCCCGCATTCAGGAAGGCGTGGTTTCGTTAGGAGGTTATGCCGATATTTTTTACAGAAACACCTTAGCATCCGGACTAATTCCGCAAATATCAGCCATCATGGGACCCTGTGCCGGAGGTGCGGTGTATTCCCCAGCCATTACCGATTTTATTTTTATGGTGGAGAAATCATCCTATATGTTCGTGACCGGGCCCAATGTGGTAAAAACCGTTACCCAGGAAAATGTGTCTGCGGAAGAACTTGGCGGTGCTTTCACCCACAGTACTAAAAGTGGCATCACCCATTTTGCCTGTAACAACGAAGTGGCCTGCCTGCGCGACATCAAAAAACTGCTGAGTTACATTCCGCAAAACTGTGACGATGATCCGCCCAGGGTTGCCTATACCATGAAAGAAAGTGAATTGCGCCCGGAATTGGACGACATCATACCGGAACTGCCCAATCAGCCTTACGACATGCATCAGGTAATTAAAGGCATTATCGACCCGAATAGCTTTCTGGAAGTTCATAAAAATTTCGCGGAAAATATCATTGTAGGCTTTGCCCGGCTGGCCGGACGAAGTATTGGCATTGTGGCCAACCAGCCGGCTTCCCTGGCCGGCGTACTCGATATTAAGGCAAGCCTGAAAGGCGCACGCTTTGTTCGCTTTTGCGATGCCTTTAACATCCCTTTGCTGGTACTGGAAGACGTGCCGGGTTTTCTACCCGGTACCGACCAGGAATGGAATGCCATTATTACCAATGGCGCGAAGCTGTTGTATGCCTTTTCTGAGGCTACCGTGCCCAGAGTGACTGTGATTACCCGCAAAGCCTATGGCGGAGCCTATGATGTGATGAATTCCAAACACATCGGTGCCGACATTAATTTTGCCTGGCCCACCGCCGAAATCGCGGTAATGGGCGCGAAAGGAGCCGCTGAAATTATATTCAAGAATGAGATCGCGAAGGCAGAAGACACGGAAAAAAAGCTGGCCGAGAAAGTAGACGAATACACTGAAAAATTTACCAACCCCTATTTAGCCGCTTACCGGGGCTATATCGACGAAGTAATTATGCCCGCCGAAACCAGAACAAAACTGATTAAGGTATTTAATATGACCGAAAACAAGGCGGCCAAGTTGCCTAAGAAAAAGCACGGCAATATTCCGTTATAATCCCATAATGAGTTTGATCTTAATGAAACGACAAAACGAAGAAGAAGCCAGGGTGAATATATAAGAAATAAACACCATATGGCGTTTATCCAATTGTTAGCGCCAATGCTGAAAAAATGAAAGCTTGGAAATTAATTTTATAAGAAAAACGTTAAATTGAAATAAAGACATAAAATATGGTGACAGTAATTAAAAAAGGATCAGATAAAAAAGAAATAGAAGAAGCACTTTCAAAAATGAAGAGCAAGAAGAAATTTGATGCTTATAAATATTGTGGCGCAGTAGTATTAAAGGAAGACCCATTAGCTATACAAAAAAGAATGAGAGATGAATGGGAATAGTATTTTTCTTGATACCAACATTGTCCTTTACTTATTATCAGGGGATCAGACTGTTGCCGATTTCTTGAATGATAAAACAGTATTTCTTTCATTTGTTACTGAATTAGAATTGTTAGGGTTTAAAGGCATAAGTGCGGAAGAACAATTAAAAGTTGAAAATTTATTGGCAGACTCTACCATCATTGACATCAATTCAGTGATAAAAAAGATTGTAGTAGAATTAAGAAAATCCTATAAGATTAAGCTCCCGGATGCGATAATCGCAGCAACATCCCATTATCTCAATATTCCATTTATGACATCAGATAAAGATCTCTCGAAGCTGACAGAATTAAATATCCTACTATACGAAAAATAAGAAACACTGGCACACACAATGCATATAGCTTATGGTGGGTAAAGTGGTAAATTCAAGCTTTCGGGCATTAAATCAAGTTCGTTTCGGGCAGACAGTTAATCGCTGCGAAAACCGCCACAAGCCATATGCGGGTCGTTGTGCATAATGTGAAAATGACTAAACTGATTTCCATATTGATAATCCTATTTCTGATTTCCCCCCACTGGCGCAGGACGTCCTCGTCCTGTTGACCTTTTAATGGTATGTAGGACTCCGTCCGGCCTGTAATCCATTAGGCCATTATGAATAGGAAACATTGGTTTATCACAGGAGAGCAGGTGCTTCATTTGTCGGATGGGAATCCTTGCATTCATTGGACAGATCAATAAATAAAGGAAACAACCCAACTAGTACATACATATTCATCCCCACTAAACATTACAAGCAGCAGTGTAGCCAGCAACCAGAGTTTTCGTCCTGTAGTCTTACCAATGTAATATCAGGAAGGTGAATAAGCGTTTTTCCACAGCATCCCGCTTTTTTCCGTGGTCAGTGGCACACTCACCACTCTAATTATCCGCCCATGCTGTACAATTTTGTTTAAAAAGCAGGAAGTAACCTACTTTCTTACCTTATGCGCGCACTCACCACTTTGTGTTTGGCACTAACTTGTCTGTACTTTCAACATTTAAATTTTTTAGTAAACAAAACAAAAGTACATGGCACAGTTACTATACCCCCGCGACTCAGCGCAAAAGCACTTGAGCGCCACCCGCCGCCACCTGCGGCTTTGCAAACAGGTAAAAAGCACACAAACACTGATCAAACAAATCACCCCGGCTTATACCATGGTGATAGAAAAATATCAGGCACGGCAGGAGGCCAAACTCATCAGCGAAGACCGGTATGACGACATGCTGATGGCCGACAACCAGCTCGACGACAGTGTGCGGAATTTGTTCAGAAGATGTGAAGAACACGACCGCAACCATCTGGGTGAAACTGTAGTGCTGCAAATCTTCCCCGACGGAAAATTTAGCCAGATCGTGAACATGAACCGGGAAGAAGAACCTGCTGTGGTAGAAAAACTGGCGATGCGCCTGGAAAACCTGGGCGAAAAACACCCCTTGTATGCCTCTGCACAGGAACTCCGTACTTATATCAGCGCTTCGCGAAAAGCCATCCGGGCGTACCAGGAAAGCGGGCAGGTAATAAAGATGTGCGAAACCGAATGCGAGATGGCGTGTGCCACCTTGCGTCGCCAATATGAAGGCAACTACCTGGATGCCCGCAGGCAATTAGGTAAAGTACTGGCCGAACGCTTGTTTCCTACGCTGAAAGTTAGCGGCAAGGCAGAAAAAACGGCGGCAGATGCAGAAGATGCAGCCACAACCGCTTCCTGATCTTTGCGGAAAGCCGGGCACGTTGGGCGAAGCCTTCTTTTTCAGGCTTGCACGTGCCCGGAAAGCTTTAAAGCCTGCTACATGGCGTGGCAAAGGGCTTTTGATGTGGAGGAAACACCTTCCATTTTATCGTAAGCTATTTTCAAAGCTCAAAAAAGCGGCAATACTTTTCTTTACCTGTCTTCAAAGCTTTTCGGCACCCGCAAGAAAGTTCTTGCCCTGCCTTTAAAGCTTTACAGCCACCTCAAGAATTTTCTTTACCTGTCCCCAAAGCTTTTTTCCCGCTTACAATACGTTGTAGACCTTCTGAAAAGCTTGTTGGCTCCTGCAAGAAAGTTCTTGCCCTGTCCAAAAGGCTTTCTGGCCACTTCAAGAAAGTTCTTGCCCTGTCCAAAAGGCTTTCTGGCCACTTCAAGAAAGTTCTTGGGCTGATTTAAAGCGTTATAAGTAAACATTCCCATTGGCAGCTTTCCAGCGGTCCGCCGCGCGGTAATGGGTAAAGTAGCGGGGATTGAAGCCCTTTTCTATCAGTACTTCCTTTCGTACCGTTGCTTTTCCGGCCTTGTTGAATAATTTGAGCAGGCGGCGGTTT
>JBGTIS010000010.1:0-7992 GCA_041745535.1 Cyclobacteriaceae bacterium
TTTCCTGATCGAGGTTAGTGGGGAAACTGGTCTGGAGATGCTTTTCTTTGTCTACCGTATTGTAAAAATAAATTTGGTTTGTCCGGCTAAGGTAGGACAGGGACAAAATAGCCGAATTGCGCTGCCAGGAAACCTTAACGGTGTTGGTAAAAGTAGGCTAGAGCTGAGGATTGGCATACACAATTAGACTTGGGTCAAACAATGCAAGAAATGAGGTAAGATGGAAGAAAGAAGGCCGGGTAATGGAGCGGTTGAAACCTATCTGGACAGTGTTTACTGAATCTATTTTATAGTTCAGTCTAACTACCGGAAAAGGTTTCTTAAAGGTCTTATCAAAATCTTCCTGCTCTTCCCTGTCCAGGCGGTAGGTGTAATGCTCATACCGTATTCCCAGCTCGGCATCGAGCTTTTCTGATAATTCCCCCTTGAAGGAAAGGTAGGCAGCCAGAATCCGCTCCCTGATGCTTTCCTGGGGCGAAAACAGGTCGGGGTCTGACCAATTTTCATCGTTGAGGCTTTGGAAGGAAGTGGTATTAAATGTATTGTTAAACGTACCTTTTACGCCTGTTTCCATGGTCCATGCATCACCCAACTCATTCACGTTGTCAAGGCTCACGATCCAAAACTCCATAGGCGTGTCGCGTTCGTATGCGATGGTATGGTCCGGATCATCATTATTCAGGAGATCTCCGGAGTTGCCATAGCGTATTTTAGCATAATCCAGGTTAAAATTCAGGTGGTTGCCCGCACCCATTTTTTGGAGCAGATTCACATTGGCTGTTAAGTTTGATATATCGGTTTTTGTACCAAACAGGTAATCGGCCTCCCCAACCAACTCATCATTCACATAGTCAAAAGACCTGCTGTCAGCTCCTGATGCCCAAACCTGTTCGGATATTGAGCCTCCCAGCAAAAAGCCGATCACCGTCCGGCCTTCAAAATCTACATCAAGACCCAGGTTAGCCGCATGTTGTCCACCTCGGTAATTACGGAGTGTCACAAAGTTTTCGTGGTAATATTCATCGCCCTGGTAGTCATATTCCCTGAAATGGTTTACCTCATAGTTATTTGCCCTACCCCAGTTATAATTATAATCTCCAAACCAATTAAATTTTCCTTTGCGGGAATTCAGGTTCAGGCTGAGCCCGGCCTTTTCGCGCTGGCCATATCCTCCTGTAAGCGCCACGCTGCCATTAGTACCCTGTTGGTCATTCTTTTTTAGAATGATATGGATAATACCAGCCGCACCACTGGCGTCATATTTGGCCGGGGGCTGGTGGATGATCTCAATTTGCTCAATATTTTCAGCACGCATACCCTGCAACTGTGCCATCAGCACTGCTCCCGGTACACGCTGTATTTTATTGTTGATCATCACAAGGACTTCCCCCTTCGCGTTCATACCAATACTATTATTCTGCCTGTCTACAATCACCCCGGGAACTTTTTGCAGCAGTTCCAGGCCTGTATTACCGCTCATGGACGGGAAGGCGTCAACATTCATAATCATTCTGTCCGGCGCTAACTCATACAGCGGCCTGGTGCCTGTAACGGTTACTTCCTCCAAGGCTATACCTTCTTCTAACACGATAACAGGCAATTCCGGAGAAAAGCCTTGCTGGACGGTAAAGGGTTCGGTTTGAGTGGTTTCGTAGCCTACCATGCTAACTGCTACGCGGTAAGTGCCTGCCGCAATATCTTCAAACACATAGCGGCCGGCCTCGTCTGTGATGGCCCCTTTTATCATTGCGGTATCTGAAGCGGTAAGCAGCAAAGCAGTAGCATAAACCAAAGGCTTGCCCTCTGCAACGGCCACCCGGCCGGAAAGGGTAAATTGATCCTGAGCCTGGGTTGTAAAAAAATTAAAAGATAGCAGTGCGATAAAAATATGAATTCTGACCATCGGTATGAATGTTTCTGTTTGTTAAATGGGCATTTCTTGTGTATCTTTCATGGTTTTTTGATGAGCAGTTGTCGTTAGATTACTTTTATCACTGGTATGATTACCTTCCATTGGCAACCACACCACAATAAATTATTACTGAATGGCTTCAAGTTGTGAAGAGTTTATGAAAAAGTATTGTAAAAATCGGACCTACCCCATAGTTTAAAAGGTTGGCTCAACCTTTAAAATAATCTTTGTTGAAATCAGATAAATCTTTGAAATAGTCGGCCGGATTTTTTCCTGAAAACCGCGTAAAATCTTTGATTAAATGCGATTGATCATAGTAGCCGAACTGATACACCATATCCTGCACTTTCATGTTGGGATGTTTTTCCAGAAAACCGCATGCGCGATTAAAACGGACAATGCTGGCGTAAAGCTTGGGACTGATGCCTACCTCTTTGGTAAAAGTTCTTAATAAATGTCTTTCTGAAATATGCAGTGCTTTACCAATAGTACCTATGCTAATATTACCTTCATGGTGCATGATCATTTCTATAGCATGTTCAGAATGACCTTTTTGCATTTTATTTTTTGTTAAGAAAGGTGCCAGAAATATTTCCATGGCCTGTATATATGCCTTCAAAGTATTCACCGCCTCTAATTGCCCTTTGAGCCGCATACCTGCCTGTCCAAAGGCCATTCCTATCTCTATATAAGCATCTGTTAACTTTTCTGGTGCGAACTCCAATACTTTATACAAAGCCGTAGGCTTTAAATCCACACCAAATAGTTCGGATGGGTCTGCTATGAGGTGTACCATTCCACAGGTAAGGTGCCCAGCGATACAGCATTTAGGTGTGGTAGTAAGTGTGCCATCAGCAAATAGAAGTCGATGCGGCATTTTACAACAAAAATGAAAGCCATGATGAATACCTGCCGAAGCCGGCACTTCTACCACCTGCCAGGGTATATAAGGCGCTTCTGCCAGCCAATAACGTTCCACGATAAGATCCAGTGGCGGGGAAGGTAGCACGGCCTGAAATTTCATACCCTTGAGGCTTTTGTTTTTTCATTGCAAATCCATAAAAGATAGTAAACATTCAGCACAAAAACCAGCAACTATTAGCGCTATATTTAGCATGATAATTTTATATCAGGACTAATATCTCAGGCCCGATTTTTACAATACTTATTCAAAATCTGTTCATAGGTTTAAATCCAAAAAACATTATAAAATTTGTATGAAAAATATCGATCGCATTACCAGCATTAGGGCCGAAACACGATTCATTAGACTTTTTATGTTCATTTTCATGGCTAGATAATTTAGACAACTAATACTTTTAAGGTCTAACAAGACCTGTTTTTCAAAGAGAGCGCGTTGCCAGATACTCAGAAGGGGTTTGCTTGAAGTGCTTCTGGAAGCATTTGGTAAAGTAAGAAGGATCGTGGAAGCCTGTCTGAAATGCCACTTCAGCAATGTTGCCCGCACCTCGGGAAAGCAGGTCGGCGGCTCGTTTCAGCCGGATGATCCGAATGAAATCCCCGGGAGTATAATCGGTCAGGGCTTTGAGCTTGCGGAAAAGCTGGGCTCTGCTCATGCCGACTTCCCGGGTGAAGGCGTCTATCCCGAATGAAGTATCGGCAATATGATCCTCTACAATCCGCATCACTCGCTGCAGGAATTGCTGATCCACCGAAGCTACCAGGATGGATTGGGGTTCCAGGGTAATTTGTCGACTGTAGTGCTCCCGCATTTTCTGCCGTTCGGCAATGCGGTTTCGCACGATCAGGCGTAACTCATCTCCATCAAAGGGTTTGCAGAGGTAGTCATCGGCTCCGATTTCCAGACCGGATAGTTTGCTATTGCGGTCAGCCTTAGCGGTAAGCAGGATGATGGGAATATAGGAGGTTAGTTCATCGGTTTTGAGTTGTTCACAGAGTTGGTAGCCATCCATCTTAGGCATCATGATATCGCTGATGATCAGGTCAGGCAGTAACTCCTGGGCCAGGATAATCCCTTCTTTGCCATTTTCCGCTTCCCCGACCTGATAATGAGCTTCCAAGATATTGCGAATGAAGTGGCGCATGTCTGTATTGTCCTCTACCACCAGAATGAGCGGGTTATTATTTGTCGCATCCACCGGCGCGGCTTTATTTTCCGCTTCCAATACCCTATGGTCTTTCGAGATGTTCTGATCAATGGGTATCCTTTTCCTTGCCTCTATTTTCACTGTATCTTTGATCTCTTGCTTCAACAGATGGGCTTTACCCAATGGCAGCCACACAGTGAAAGTGGTTCCTTTCCCTTCCTTGCTGTCCACCATGATGCGGCCATGATGCAATTCGGTCAACTCTTTGGCTAGTGCCATGCCCAGCCCACTGCCTTCATGAACCCGGATCTGAGAGCTATCCACCTGATAAAAACGATCAAAGACTTTGTCCAGTTCTTCAGGGGGAATACCTGTACCGGTATCCTTCACCGAGATCAGCGCCCACTGGTTTTCCTGTGATTTAAGGTATAGAATGACTTCTCCCCTTTCGGATATAAATTTGAAAGCATTGGACAAAAGGTTATGTACGATCTTCTCTATCTTCTCTTGGTCTGCATATAGCATAAGTTCTGGCATTTCGGGATAGAAGAAAAATTTAATCCTTTTATCAGCAGCGATAGACTCATAGGCAGCAGCGATTTGTCTGAGTAAAGCAACCAGATCGGTGTAGGTAGCTTGTAATCGCATCTTGCCTGCTTCCAGTTTGCTGATGTCTAATAATTGATTGATGAGGTTGAGCAGGCGCTGTCCGTTGCGGATCATCACGCCGAATACCGCCTTGCGGTCGCCTCTGAAAGTACCTTCATACATGTCTTTCAGCGGCCCCAGGATGAGGGTGAGGGGGGTACGGAACTCATGAGAGATGTTGGCAAAGAAACGGGTCTTGATACTGTCCAGTTCAGTGAGATAGGTCGCTCTTTGTCGGAGCTTGACCCGTTTGATTTCATAATAGCGGATCGTCCAAAGTATCCCTAAAGCCAGTAAACTATATAACGCGTACGCCCACCAGGTCTGCCACCAGGGAGGCAAGATGATGATCTTCATAGAAGCCCCCTGCTCATTCCAGATACCATCTCCGACAGCCGCTTTTACACGGAATACATGCTCACCCGGGGCTACATTCGTATAACTGGCAAAGCGCCTGCCGTCACTGTGGACCCAGTCTTTGTCTACACCTTCTAACTTATAGGAATACTGTTTCTTTTCAGTTGCATCGTAATTGATGGCTACAAACTCGAAGGAAAGAAAATTTTCATCATAGGGCAATTCTATAAGACTTTCTGGTACAGGCAAGCTCTTTTCCAGCACCTTAAAGCCGGTGATATAAACGGGGGGAGCAGGAGCCTGCTGGTCTTTGATGCTGTCGGGATGAAAAATAACAAAGCCATTCCAGGTGCCAAACAATAACTTACCCTTTCGTTTATAGACACTGTTTTCAATAAAAGAAGGCATAAAGTGCAGGCCATCACTTGCATCGAAGTTACGGAAGGTACGGGTGGCAGGGGTAAATCGGGAGAGGCCATGGTGGGTACCAATCCATAAGTTGCCCTGATCATCGTCAACAATACTAACTACCCGGTTTCCAGGCAAGCCATCCTGGGTCGTAAACTGAGTAAAGGTACCGGTGCCGGGATCAAACCGGTTCAATACCCCCAGCCGGGAACCGATCCAGAGGATGCTTTGCTCATCTTCAAAGAGGCTCCACAAATCGTGAATATTTTCCTCTCCGGTACGGTAGGGAGGATGGTAGTGGGTAAACTGTGCTGTCTTGGGGTCCAGCCGACTCAAGCCATTGGTAGAAGATACCCAGATGTCTCCGTTCCGACCCACCAATAAATCATGAACCATTCCCTGGAGCTGACCTATAGTATCCTTTTCGTCTGTCTGATAGTAAGTAAACTGCCTGGTCAGGGGATCAAAAGAAGCCAGGCCCTCATTCATACTTCCCATCCAGAGCCTGCCCGCCGCATCCACATCCAGACAATCGACAGTGATTTTACAGGCATAGCGGGTAAAAGTGCCTGTATGACGGTTGTAAAGATACAATGCCTTATCAACTTTACCGCCCACCCAAAGGCGGCCTTCACTGTCTTCCAACAGTGGCCAATATTTTGGATAATCCTGGTGTTCATGCTCGGGATTAACTACTACATGCGTAAGCTCATGGTTGAGAGGGTTAAACTGGTAGAGACCATTGGCTGAACTTACCACCCAAACCATTCCGGTATGGTCTTCTAAGATAGATTCAATCATATTTTCTAGTCGCCAAAAAGGAGCAGGGGTAGGAATGATCTGATGCACATAGAAAGGATGAGCCAGTAAGGAAGCCTTGTTCAGGCCAGGTCGCATCCCTATCCACAGGTTTCCCATGCGGTCTTTATAAATTGAAAGGATATTGTTATTGCTCAGGCTGCCCGGTTGCGAGGGGTCAGCCCTATAGGTTACAATCTGGTTCGTCTTTGGGTTGACGCGTTGCAGTCCTTTGTTGGTGGCTAGCCAGAGGTATCCATCAGCTTCATAGAGGCCATTCCGGTTTATATATTTATTCACCAGGTCTGGATAATAGGGTATGGCCACCGGGTTTTTCTGACCCATATTTACCTGGAATATTCCATCTCCCAAGGTGCCAACCCAAGCTACTCCTTCTCTGTCTAAGTGTAAAGCGCCAGCCCACAATTTACCACCGGAAGGGGAGAGCAGGGGCAAAAGCGTGTATTTACTTGTCTGGGGATCAAACTGCCAGAGCCCTTCCTGGCTTACTCCCCAAAATCTGCCCTGAGCATCCTGCTGTAAAAAGTCAATCAAGTTATCATAAGAATAATAGGCGTAGTTCTGCGGGGCAAGATCGCGCCTACCAGGGAAAGGGAACAAGGTGTACTGCTTTGTGGCCAGGTCAAAGCGGGCCAGGCCCAGGCCACAGTTTAACCATAGTCTGCCCTGGCTGTCTGCGAAAATTGAGATGGCAATATCCCAGCTGCTAGTCTGCAGGGAATCAATGAGATAATTCCTTACTTTACCTGTTCGTTTGTCCAGTTGATGTAACCCCCCTCCCTCGGTAGGAAACCAGAGACTGCCTTGCCCGTCATCAAGCATATCATGTATTCTCTGAGACCGCAAGCTACGATCCGGGTCAGTAGGATCGGTTTTCCAGATCGTGGTGGTTGAACCATCGTATTTAACCAGGCCCTGGTAGGTAGCAAACCACATAAAACCCTCCTGATCCTGATAGCTCTTCCACACCGCGGTATGCGGAACCTGATTGGGAGAAAGGTGTTCAAAATGGAGGTTTTCCGGCTGTGCCAGCAGGTGAGTGTTTACAGCACAGCATAGGCAAAAAGCTACAAAAAACGCGTTTACTGTCACCTTCATATATCGCAAGGGTGAAATATGGTAAGTTACGAAAAAGAAAAGAGATATAAAATGGATCATTTTAATAGACGGAATGAGAAGCAGTGGGTAGAGCAACCGTCGGTAAGGTGCTTATTTCTGCTAACTCACGATCCTGACGATACGCTTCCAGTTCCCAGGGAGTTCTTCGCGGCTCAAGGAGGCGATCAAGGTGCTTTCGCCCTTTCCAGATTACCTGCTGCTTGTCGAACTCAAGGTCGCCCCGCATAATCTGCCCGACATGGATCATTTCATGCGCCAGTACCAGTCTTTGTTTCTCCTTGGTCAGACTCGAGGCTATCCATACGGCGATAACTTTGACTAATTGACGTCCATCAAAAGCCGGAGCTGGTTGAACGTAGGTTATTCCATCCAGCTGATTGGGCAGATAACTTAAGAAGTTTACGTTTAAACAAATGTTTTCCCGAATATCCAGGTAATCCAGACATTTCATGATTTGAGAAAGGTGAGCAACGGAATCCTCACTGCCCCGGACTATAATAACGGGTTGAGAGAAAGTAGCATTCATTGCGAAAATAATAGTAAGGATTAAACAATAAATAACTTATAACAGATTTGTGTTTACCTTTCAAAAAAGAATGAAAGGCGATGCGTGACAATTTGGAATACAAACAACAATTTTTTGCTGAGTTGGACGAAAGG
>JBGTIS010000011.1:0-28640 GCA_041745535.1 Cyclobacteriaceae bacterium
TTGAAGCCGGACCACAATACTATATCTAACTTTAGAAAAGACAATCCCAAAGCCATCAAGAAAGTGTTCCGAGCTACTGTAAAGATGGCTCAGCATTTTAAGCTGATCGGTGGTAAATTACTAGCTGGGGATAGTACTAAGCTTCGTGCTCAGAATAGCAAGAAAAATAATTACAACGAAAAGAAGATCCAGCGACATTTAGCATATATAGAAAAGAAGCTGGAAGAATATACTGCCGCACTTGCTCAATCTGATGGGGATCAGCATGAGGAAAACAAGCAACAGATAGAAAAGAAAATTGAGCGGCGACAGCAAAGGAAACAGGGCTATGAGCAGTTGCGGCAAGAGTTAAAAGCCAGTGGGCAGGATCAGATCTCTGTCACTGATCCGGAAAGTAGATTGATTATGATTAGAGGTAACATCTCTGAAGTGGCTTATAATGTACAGACTACTGTGGATGCCAAAGCGATGGGAGGTATGGTGAGAAGAGCTAAAAGTATGGTGAGGAATAATGACTTTACGGTGCTATTTGACAAGGGCTATTACACCGGATCGGAACTGGAAATAGCTCAACAATTGGGTGTCACTACTTTGGTAGCCATCTCTGCGCCAGCCTCCGGTGCTCCAGATGCGGCTTACAATGCCGATCAGTTTATCTATGATGAGCAAAAGGATTGTTATGTTTGCCCACAGGGAGCCATGCTGACCAGCCCAGGTAAATATTATTCCAAAAAGCGCAAAGGGGGCAAACAGACCCTGTTCAAGCAAGATAGAAGTAGTGCCTGCATGAATTGTCCAGTAAAAAGTAGTTGTACATCCTCCAAGCGAGGAACAACCATAGAGCGTAACCAGCATGCCCACTGTGATGAACTCAACAGGAAAACAAAGAACTATATAAGCAAAGGCAAGCTATCGTGGAACATCCCTTTGGGACCATGAGGCGACAATGGCCACCATGGAATGGGGGTTTGATTACATCATGACCAAGAAAGGCATGCAAAGAGCATCAGCGGATGTTGGGTTTATCTTTATTGCTTACAATTTAAGAAGGTTGATCACCATCATGGGTAAAAACAGGCTCATGGAGTACATGAGAGGTGTTTTGGCTTTATTTTTGGCCTTTTGGGTCAATAGAGTGCGGGAATGGCTGCATATCCCTCAAAAAACAAGTCATAACAAAATCCAGGTTTGGAATAATGAATCGGTTTATCTTGGAGTTTGGTTTATCGCAACATTTTAAACTAGGTTTTTAGACGGACTGTCGTTAGTGGCAACCTTAAATGACAGCTCGTAATGGAAATTGACATCAATCAAAAGAAAATATCAATAGGCGACAAATACCAAATTTTTATTGACGGACAACAACGTTATTCTGCATCACGACAGCTATTGCAATTACTTGGAAGGAACTGGTCAAAGGGGTTCTTCTTCATAATTGATACTGCTGGCGAATTGGGAATACATTATTTTTTGATTGATTTAAGCCACTTTACCGCCATTTTGGTTTAATAAGAGTGAATTTTTTACTTTTATTTCATCTTTAATAGCAATTCTATGTCACTACACCCACAAACTGCTGCTGCTGTGCCTGCTGAAACTTTCCGCGTGGCTTGTGCTGTTTTTCCGCATGGTAATATTTACATGCACCTCAAAGATGAACTGGGATCTATTTATGAAGATGCCAATTTCATTGATCTGTTTCCAACACAAGGGCAGCCATCGGACCGAAGCGGCAGAATCACCCTGGCGGTTAGCTCTGGTAACAGTGATGCAATATGCGGGATGCCGCCCAGTAGAAGGTCTTTCGGATCGGCAAGCTGCCGACGCGGTTAGGAGTAGAATAGATTGGAAGTATGCCCTGAGTTTAGAACTTACTGATACAGGTTTTGATAGTAGTGTATTGAGCGAATTCCGGAGCAGATTGGTAAAGGGAGGTGCTGAAGAAATGTTGTTGAATATTTTACTGGAAAAATGTCGGGCGCGAAACTGGGTAAAAGCCAAAGGGCGCCAACGAACAGATTCTACTGGCAGGCACTCCTGTTATGTTTTAGGTTGGATACGTGCTGTCAATCGTTTGGTTTGTGTAGCGGAAACATTAAGGCCTACTCTGAATACTTTAGCAGTGGCTGTTCCAGACTGGTTACAAAAAAACAGTCAGCCAGCATGGCAGTTCCACTGGGGATAAAAAGGTATGGGCGGAGAGTAGAAGACTCTCGTCTACCAACCAGTAGAGAAAAACGAGATGAATATGCCATACAAGTTGGTACAGATGGGTACGAGCTTTTAACATACCTTTATGAAGGAAACGCTCCTGAGTGGTTAGTGCGGATTCCTGCTGTTAATACGCTGAGAAAAGTTTGGTCGCAACAATTCTATCTCTTTGAGGGAAAAGTAATCTGGCGTGGTGAAAAAGAAGGCATACCATCTGCATCTCAATTTATTAGTTCTCCTTATGATACAGAGGCGCATTACGCTCGTAAATATACTACTTCTTGGGTGGGATATAAAATTCATCTTACAGAAACTTGTGACGATGATTCACCCCATCTCATTACCCATGTAGCTACTAGTGCCGGTCCCATTGCTGATGGAGAGGCTACTGAACAAATCCATGAGGCACTACAAAAGAAAGATTTATTACCGGGTCTCGCCAGACCGGCTACTCATATTGTGGATACTGGTTATTTAGATGCTAAATTGCTATTCAGTACTCAACAAAATTATGATGTGGATTTATTGGGACCTACCAGGCCAGATTACAGATGGCAGGCAAGAGCCAACCAAGGTTGTGCTGGGGCTGATTTTCATATTGAATGGCAAAAGCAGCAGGCAACTTGTCCAGAAGGGAAAATAAGTGCGAGTTGGTCTGAGGTTGTAGATAATCATGGTCAGGAAACGGTAAAGATCAAATTTGCTCAGAAAGATTGTATTGCCTGTCCTAGCTGGTCTAAGTGTACCCGGTGTGGAACACTACCGCGAGACGAAGAACTATTACTTTCCGAGAACCTATTCAGCATCAGGCATTATTGGCGGCAAGAGAAATCGGACCGCCGAAGCGGAGAAAAAACAGAAGAATATACAAAAGCAGAATATGCAAGGCGTGCGGGCATTGAAGGGACTATTTCTCAGGGAGTGCGAGCTTTTGGTTTGAGAAGGGCTAAATACGTCGGATTAGCTAAAACCCATTTGCAGCACGTTCTGGCTGCTACGGCTATAAACTTTACCCGGATTAACAATTGGATATTGGACATACCCTTGGAGAAATCCCGAATATCTGCTTTTGAAAGGCTAATGCAGCCATCCATGTCACTTTAAGCAATTCGCCAGCAGTATCAAAATGTCGGGAGAGCCACTTTCACCGGATTAGACACACGTAATCTATTTTCAATTGTACCATTAAATCCAGTACAATTCTGGTATACAGATTAATAAATACGCCTTGAGCTCGACTTTACTACTTAATGA
This sequence comes from Cyclobacteriaceae bacterium, assembly GCA_041745535.1. GTDB lineage: Bacteria > Bacteroidota > Bacteroidia > Cytophagales > Cyclobacteriaceae > JBGTIS01. The sequence continues at coordinate 3,466 of JBGTIS010000011.1, forward strand.
AGAAGAACTCAAAAGGATATAGTTAGGTATATTTGAATAGCTAAAACGAATATGCCATGTTTAAATTTCCCGTTGAGTTCTCAGAGATAATGATACAATTTCAAAGTTTATTTTCCAAATGGACATTTGCCCATGCACAAATGACGCAAGTAGGGGCCATTCTAACTGCTGGCAAGCGAACAGTAACCTCAGTATTACGCGTTATGGGACTAAGTGGGGAGAAGAACTTTCCTAAATATCATCGTGTATTGAGCCTGGCTAAATGGTCAGCACGGAAGTCTGCCCGTATTTTGTTGTGCCAACTACTGGATTGTTTTGCGTCTTCTGGAACAATCGTATTAGGTATTGATGAGACCATAGAGAGAAGATGGGGAAGAAAAATTGCTGCCCGAGGTATCTATCGTGACAGTGTTCGTAGCAGTGGATCACACTTTGTAAAAAGCAGCGGGTTGCGCTGGATGAGTTTGATGTTACTGGAGCCTATTCAATGGGCTAAGCGCGTATGGGCACTGCCATTTTTGACGGTGTTGGCTCCTAGTGAACGTTATGCCCAAAACCAGGGAAAGAAGCATAAAAAACTTACGGATTGGGCACGGCAGATGCTCTTGCAGGTTAAGCGTTGGTTACCCGATCGAGAGATTATTGCAGTAGGAGATAGCAGTTATGCTGTTTTAGAATTATTAGCCGCGGTTCGTAATCAGATAACATTCATCACCCGTTTACGCTTAGATGCAGCTCTGTATGAACCGGTTCCCCCGCGTCAGCCCGGCAAACCAGGCCGCAGTCGTAAGAAGGGCAAGCGTCTTCCTACACTGGATCAATGTTTAAACGATCCTTGCTTAAAGTGGCAGACAGCGATCATATCTCAGTGGTATGGCAAGAAGCAGCGGGTGGTGGAGGTAGCCACCAGCACAGCCATATGGTATCATAGTGGTAAACCTGTTGTTCCTATGCGTTGGGTATTGATCCGGGATCCGGAAGGTAAACTTGACCCAATAGCTTTACTCTGCACTGATCAACAGCTATCGGCTGAACAGATTGTCGCTTATTTTGTCCGCCGCTGGTCTATAGAAGTCACTTTTGAAGAAGTACGCGCACATCTGGGAGTTGAAACGCAGCGCCAATGGTCTGATCTGGCTATTGCTCGTACTACTCCTGTTTTGTTGGCATTATTTTCTATCATAACTTTATTGGCAGAGAGCCTAAATCAACAAAAACGGTTGCAATTATCTAAGGCTGCTTGGTATAAAAAACAACACCCTACTTTTAGCGATGCTATCGCCTCGGTCAGGCAATATTTGTGGCAAGAAGTTGATTTTTCAATGTCTGGGAAAGAGGATGATATGATAAAAATACCTGCTGCCTTACTTAGGCGATGGCAGCAAACCATTGCTTGGGCGCCTTAGTAGTAAAGTCGAGTTGAGTTCATATTCATATTTTCAAGCCCATCCTTCGAATCCGGCTCTAGGTACTATGGCTGAAACTTTTAATGAACCACAATTTTTAGCTATAATGATTTAATTTTTATCAGAAGATGTGTTTCACCATAGTTTCACCTTTAAATTTTAAAAGTTGTAATATGTTGATTTTCATTGAGTTACATCGGGTGGTTATAGTCCCTCCGGCTCCAAGCCAATTAGGAACATATGGAATATAATGTAGTCTTAAATTAATGGAAAGCAATTCGAAAAAATATTGCTTGAAGCAGGATCCCAAATCTAAATGATAATTTTTAACTTATCATTTTCAAATAAAGATATTAAAAATTTCCTCAAATGATTAGCGGGACTTCATTTAGAGACCTTTTAAAACGTGTATACTTTTGTGTATACCAAAAAAAAGCACTTACAAGAATGAACTCGTAAGTGCTTGATAATCAAGTCGGGGCGGCAGGATTCGAACCTGCGACCCCCTGCTCCCAAAGCAGGTACGCTAACCGGCCTGCGCTACGCCCCGAACGGTGTCTTCAGATGATCTGATCCCTAAAAGTAAAAATGTTAGGTTAGTAACACCTAACATTGTGTAATTCCGCGGAGAGAGCGGGATTCGAACCCGCGGTACCCGATAAAAGGTACGGCAGTTTAGCAAACTACTGGTTTCAGCCGCTCACCCATCTCTCCGTGTGGCGGATGGATCACCCGAAATAGTGTGCAAATATAGTAAAGATTTAAAACATACCTAAAAGCTTCTAAAAAAAAACCGATACCGATTTGAAAAATTATTTTCAGTCCAGTTCTATTGCCCGTGCTGTTGTTTTAATGAGCTGGAAGCCCGGAGTCAGAAGTCAGAAGCCCGAAGTCGGGAGTCAGAAGTAAAAGCTTCCGACTTCCATCTCCCGACCCCCGACTTCAGTCTTCCCACCAACAATTTCTCAGTTACATGGTTCACTATACGTGGCACAACGAACGCTGATCAAATTTACCGAAGCAGGGCTGTACTGTCCGCAGGCCGATGTATTTATCGATCCCTGGAAACCTAAAGCTTCCTACTGGTCTGTGATTACCCATGCCCATGCCGACCATGCTCGAACGGGCAGCGGCTATTATCTGGCGCATCACGAAAGCGGCCCTATTTTGCGGCATCGCCTGGGTGCGGATATTAACCTGGAAACCATCGCCTATAACCAGCCTGTGTACCACCATGGCGTTAAAATTTCGCTACACCCGGCCGGCCATATTTTAGGCTCGGCACAGGTGCGCCTGGAGTACCAAGGTGAGGTATGGGTGATTTCCGGCGATTATAAGTTGGAAAATGATCAGATCAGCACTGCCTTCGAAGCCGTACCCTGCCATGCTTTTGTTACCGAATCTACTTTTGCGCTGCCGGTGTATAAATGGAAAGACCAGCAGGAGTTGTACCGGAATATGAATGCGTGGTGGGCGATAAATAAATCGGAAGGCAAAAACAGTATCATTTTTGGCTATTCGCTGGGCAAAGCACAAAGAATTATCAGCCAGTTGGACCCTGGTATCGGGACTATTTATGTACATGGCGCTATCGACAATATCAATGCACTGTACCGGGAAGCGGGAGTTGCCTTACCTCCCACAAAATCAGCTACAACCGAATATGAGAAAAATACCACCGGCAACATCATTGTGGCGCCACCTTCTGCCCTCGGCACCTGGATAAACAAATTCAGGCCCTTTGAAACGGCCATCGCTTCGGGCTGGATGCGGATCAGGGGCATCAGACGACGAAGGGCTGTAGACCAGGGTTTTATCCTTTCCGACCATGCCGACTGGCCCGGATTGCTACAGGCCATTCATGCCACGGGGGCCGAACGGGTATTCGTAACCCATGGGTATTCCTATATTTTTAGCAGGTATTTACGGGAACTGGGTTTACAGGCCCAGCCGGTAGAAACACAATTTGAAGGAGAGCTCGACGAAATCAAAGAAAACGCGAACAACCAGGATTAACCACTAACAAAACCTGCTATGAAAGATTTTGCTGAACTTATTCTGCAACTGGACCAGACCAACAAAACCAATGAGAAGATAAAACACCTGGCAGCCTATTTTGCGGTGGCCTCCGACCAGGATAAGGTCTGGGCCATTGCTTTGTTTTCGCACCGCAGGCCCAAACGTCCGGTAAATACCACCGTGCTGAAAACATGGGCGGCAGAAGTTGCTAATCAACCCCTCTGGCTTATTGATGAATGCCGTACCCTGGTGGGCGACCTGGCCGAAACTATTAGCCTGGTATTGCCCTCACCTTCACAAAAGGGAGAGAAAAGCCTGTCGGAGTGGCTCGATGTGGTAATTGGTTTGCACAAGCTGAGCGATGCGGAGAAAAAGCAGGCGGTGATACAGGCCTGGGATTCCCTCAATCAGGCGGAACGCTTTGTATTCAATAAGTTTTTTACCGGCGGCTGGCGATTGGGCGTTTCCCAAAAAACCATGATCAATGCCCTGGCACAGGTAGTGGACATCGAGAAAGCTAAAATCGCGCATTGCCTGATGGGCGACTGGAATCCGAAAAAAATTACGTTCGACGAGCTGATGCAGGATGCCGGCACCGAAGTGCTGCCTTCCAAACCCTATCCTTTTTTCCTGTCGTATGCGGTTGACGTACCGGAACAGGAGCCCCTTGTGGCTGATGGTTTTCTGGCCGAATGGAAATGGGATGGCATCCGCTCACAAATTATCAAACGGGAAGATGCCTTGTACATCTGGTCGCGGGGTGAGGAGCTGATCTCAAAAAAATTCCCAGAATTAGGTTCGTTGTTAGAAGTACTACCCAACGGTACCGTGATTGATGGTGAGGTGTTGCCTTATAAGGAAGGCCAGATATTGCCTTTTGGCAAATTGCAAACCCGGTTGGGCAGAAAAAATGTGACCAAAAAAATTCTGGAAGAGGCTCCGGTTATTGTCAAAGCCTACGATTTGTTAGAGTACAAGCATGCGGATATCAGACAATATCCCATTGAAGAAAGGAAAAAGCTGCTGCTGCAGGTGGTGGCCGAAGCTGCCACAGAAAACCTACAGTTTTCAGAAGTAGTGCCCATCGCTTCGTGGGAAGCGCTGGATGTGTTGCGAAAAACCTCAAGAGATTATGCCGCCGAAGGGTTTATGCTCAAAAAAAAGGGATCGCCCTATCTGGATGGCCGGAAAAAAGGGTACTGGTACAAGTGGAAAGTAGAGCCTTTTAGCATCGACGCGGTGCTTACCTATGCCATGCGGGGCAGTGGCCGCCGGGCCAATCTGTACACCGATTATACCTTTAGTGTATGGAATGCAGCCAGAGAGCTGATTACCCTGACCAAGGCCTATTCGGGGCTGGATGATGAGGAAATACGGCAGGTAGACAATTTTGTGAGAAGAAATACGCTGAACCGATTTGGTCCGGTGCGGGAAGTAAAACCACAACTGGTTTTTGAATTGGCTTTTGAAGCCCTGCAACCCTCGAGCAGGCACAAATCGGGTATCGCCTTACGATTTCCCCGCGTTAAACGCTGGCGGCACGACAAAAAAGCGGAAGAAGCCAATACCTTGGAAGATGTGCAGGAACTGCTAAAGGCTTATCAGCCTTCCGTATAAGGCAGCGGCTTATGTACCTGGAAAATACACATGAAACACAGAACCCTGACCGGGAATGCTTTCCAGGGTAATTTTACCTCCTTTATTTTCGATAATTCTTTTAATAATATATAGGCCAATGCCCGTGCCCTGTACGTGGGTATGCAACCGGCGAAACATATTAAATAATTTGTTCTGCTGGTCGGTATCTAATCCCAAACCATTATCCCGGATAGAAAGCACAATAAATTGACCTTCTTTTTTAGTTTGAATATCAATAATTAACGGTTGATCGGGATTGCGGTATTTAATAGCATTGGAAAGCAGGTTGTACACAATACTTCTGAAATTATCGCGGTTAAAGGAAACTTGATTTACATCGTAATGCGTATGAAAAACGGGTTGGGCCTCTTCAATCAGGTTTCGTATGTCGGGCTTTACATCTTCTACTGCCTCCGGAACGGATATCACTTCTACCGAATCTTCCAGACCTTTTACGGCCTTGGTAACATCGCCCAGATAAGTAATAGTTTTTTTCAGCCTTTCTATAGAGGTATGCAGCATATGCCAGGCTTTTTCTTCGTGAGGTTTCAACCTGTTAGAAAAAGCATTATCCAGAATATTATACAATCCTTCCATATTTACAATGGGCGATCGTAAATCGTGAGAAGCCGTATAGATAAAGTTATCCAGATCAATGTTTACTCTGGTAAGTTTTTCATTGTTTCTTTTCAGTTCTTCCTGTGTTTTCCGCAAACTGGAAATATCGTTTACCAGCACAATGCACCCTTCCACTTTTCCGTTCACAATATGAGGAATAAAATTAGCTTTGGTATACCGGTGTTCTCCATATTCGTAGGGCATAAACCCTTCAAAATTAACTTCCTGACCAGAGAAGGATTTATAAAAGGAATTTTTTGTTTTTTCAAATGCTTCCTGGCCAATTATGTTTGTCACAGAATTACCAATAATTTCTTCTTTGGTTTTGTTGAACCACTCAGTATAAGCCCGGTTTACAAATTTGTACCTTTCATCCTTAGTGACGTAGGCAATTAGAACCGGAAGGGCATCGGTAATAAGGCGAAGCTGTTCCTCACTGGCTTTTAAAGCCTGTTCAGAGCGTACCTGCTGGGTAATATCCTCATGCTTGATTACCACATTGGTAATTTCGCCTTGCATATTTCTGATAGGAAAAATTGTGGCTGATAAATATAATTCGCGGCCATGGGGCACTTCTATATGATCCACTTCGCTCACATTATACCAGCATGAAAAGCGGGCAATTTTACCTTCTGTAAACACAGCCTGAATGTCTTTAAAAAATGGCTGGTCCTGTAAAGTATTGTCTTTTAGTATGTTGTATTTTCCCAGCCCTGCACTAGCATCTTCTACACCGAACAGCTTTAAGCAAGCATCATTAACCCGAATTTGTGTGCCAGATTTATCTGCAATCCAGGTCGAAACAGGCGTTTGATCAATAATACTGGAAAGAAAATTTTCACTTTCGGCCAGTTTCCGTGTACGCTCATCCACTCTTTTTTCTAATGAGATATTGGCCTGCGTAATTTCTTCTTTGGCAGTGTCCAGTTCCTTCAAAGCAGAAGTTAACTCCTGCTGTTTGGTTTCAAGTTGCAGGTTTGCCTCTTGCAAATCGTCGTTAATGGCCCGGTACTCTTCATTACTGGCCAACAGATCCTCATTACTTATATGCAGTTCTTGTTCTAACTGTTGCTTTCTGTGGATTTCACGAATCAAGAATATTTGTCCTATTATCAGAGAAAGTAAAATAATTGCCACTGTAGTAAACATAATGGCCTGGTTTGTTCGCGAATTTGCTTCAGTAGTTTGTAGCAATGCCAGTAACTTTTTGTTTTCGTCTGCTTTCCATTTTTCAATTACATCCCGCACGCGGTCCATAATTAATTTACTTTCTCCACTTTGAATGTACCGTACAGCACTTTGTCTATCATCTTCTTCAATATAACGGATACCTATCTGAAGCCTTTCAATTCTTTTCTGTATCAGCGGAATCAGGTTGCTGAGCTTTTCTTTTCCTGCCGCATCATTGGTAAGTAAACTGTCCAGTACATTAATTTGTGTTTCCAGATTAAGGAGCGCATCGTTATAAGGTTCTAAAAAGTTGTCGTTTTTAGTGATTACATAGCCTCTCTGCCCGGTTTCCGCGTCTTTTAAAAGAGAAATAACAATCTCGAGTTGATTGGTAAGCTGCTGAAAATGCTGAACCTGTTTGTTAGATTCAATATAATTAAGTGTGGACTGGTAGTAAAAAAAAGAAACACTTACAATGAGGATAGTAAAAATGGCAAATCCTAATAATTGCTTTTTACTTAATGATAAGCTCATATCTTTTTAAATAATAAAAAAATAAATTTTCCTGGTAGTGTAAACATCAGATTCTATGTCGACTGGGATATTAAAAAATAGATTGTTTAAAGAAAAGTTATCTTATCGACAATAGGTTTACTTTATTATTTATTACTGTTAGACAGAAAAGTACTATCTAAAAGAACAAAAATAGCATATCGTAAAATTTTTATATCTAGTTCCTATATTTTTTTTATTGAGTAAACTTATAATTAAATAAGTTTAAAATAACTAAACTATTGAAAACAAACATTCAAGCTTAAGAAATAAATTTACGTAAAATGGTTTCGCGTTGTTATTTTTAAAAAACTATAAATATCAGTAGTCCTCTTGAAAATCAAATATATTGTAAATATTTTACAGGCATTTAGTCAGGCAGGGAAAGGCTAATGCAAATTAAAAGATATTTTAGGTGGATGCCTTTTCTGAATCGCGAAACAAATAATATATAAGATTAATGAATGTAAAATTAATTGTAAGTGGTTTTTGTATTTTCCTGGGAATTGCCTGTTCATCACAAAAAGAAGAGCAAAAAACAACTATAACAAAAAAGCCAAACATTATTTATCTGCTTGCCGACGATCTGGGATATGGCGACCTGAGTTGTTACGGGCAGCAAAAGTTTGAAACGCCCCATATCGATCAACTTGCCGCGACAGGGATGAAATTTACCCAGCATTATGCCGGCAATACCGTATGCGCTCCATCCCGCTCCTGTTTATTAACCGGACAGCATACCGGCCATACCCCCATACGCGGTAATAAAGAAGTACAACCGGAAGGACAATACCCGCTTCCCGATTCTATTGTTACGTTGGGCGAAGTGCTGAAACAGGCCGGTTACGTAACAGGGGCGTTTGGCAAATGGGGATTAGGCGCTCCGGGTTCTGAAGGGGACCCAAACCAACAGGGGTTTGACCAGTTTTTTGGTTATAACTGTCAGCGATTGGCCCACAATTATTATCCCTGGCATTTGTGGGAGAATCAGAATAAAATAATGCTAAAAGATAACGAGGGCGAAAATAAGGGCGTATATGCCCCTAATCTGATTCAGGAAAAGGCAATGGAGTTTATCGAACAAAATAAAGACACTTCTTTCTTTTTATATGTCCCTTTTGTGATGCCCCATGCCGAGTTAGCGGTTCCTGAAGACTATGTAGCAAAGTATCGTGGTAAATTTGACCCTGAGTATACTTTCCATGGAGTGGATCAAATGGGTGAAGAATATTTTAAAGAAGGGGCATACGGATCGCAACCAGAAGCGCACGCTACTTTTGCGGCCATGGTGAGCCTCCTGGATGCCCAGGTAGGAGAAATTGTAGATAAAGTAAAGGCACTGGGCCTTGATAGCAACACGCTTATTATTTTTTCATCCGACAATGGTCCGCATCAGGAAGGTGGCGCCGATCCGGACTTTTTTGATAGTAATGGCCCATTAAAAGGTTATAAACGCGATTTATACGAAGGAGGTATCCGTGTGCCCATGATTGCCTCCTGGCCTGGTAAAATACAGGCAGGTAGCGAAACCAATTTCATTTCTGCCTTTTGGGATATATTGCCTACCGTTATGGATATTACAGGCGTGAACGCACCGGGCTCTATCGATGGCGTTTCATTTCTGCCTACACTTTTAGATAAAGGAAACCAAACCCAACATGATTATTTGTATTGGGAATTTCACGAAAAAGGCGGACGGGTAGCTATAAGAAAAGGAAAATGGAAAGCTGTTCGGTATAATGTATTAGAAAATCCAGATAGTCCGTTAGAGCTATATGACTTATCCGCCGACATACACGAAGATCAGAATGTAGCCGAACAACATCCGGAAATAGTAGCAGAAATGGAAGATATTTTGCGAACCGCAAGCACACCCTCACCGGTATTTACTTTTGATGCCGGTACTTTTCTGAACGAAAAATAGATGGGTGTAATGAAGTGTGAAAAGTTGGGCGCCCAAAGCGTTTCAAGTTGTCGGTGGCTTAACCTGTTCACAAATGATTTTATTCTATTGAATCTTAGAATTACCTGTTAATCTTCCAGGAAACTGCCCAGGATAGAACCGCCTTCCCGGTTACTGTTTTTACCATAAGGCGCCAGGGCAGCCACCAGTTTTCTGATCGGCATAGATTGTAGCCAAACCTTTCCGGTTCCTGAAAGTGTCGCCAGAAAAATACCTTCACCACCAAACAACATCGATTTCAGTCCACCTGACGATTGAATATTAAAATCCACAGAAGTTTCGAAGGCTACAATGCAGCCGGTATCAATCCGTAAAGTTTCGTTGTGTAGTTCTTTTTCTATCACCGTGCCGCCGGCATGAATAAAAGCACGACCATCGCCCTGCAATTTTTGCAGAATAAACCCTTCGCCGCCCACCAGCCCCGATCCGATTTTTTTATTAAGCTGAATGCTCACTTTGGTGCCCAAAGCAGCGCATAAAAAACTATCTTTCTGGGTAATCATGGTATTGCCATACATCTGCGACAGGTCAATAGGGATTACCGTACCCGGATAAGGCCCGGCAAAAGCTACCCGGGCTTTGCTATTGCCCCGGTTGGTAAAATGGGTCATAAAAGCCGACTCGCCTGTTAAAACACGGGTGCCTGCGGAAAGCAGTTTACCGAAAAAGCCCTGATTGGGTTCAGAACCATCACCCATTTTGGTTTCAAAAACAACATTGCCATCCATATACACCATAGCGCCAGCCTCGGCAATTACAGTTTCATTCGGATCAAGTTCCACTTCTACCAGTTGAACGCCTTCGCCCATGATCTGGTAATCGATTTCGTGCGATTGTCGCATAGCGATTTACAGGTTATTGGTTGATAGTTGAATTTGTATTATTTATTATCTGTAGCTTCTTCTCCGGCAGAATTGTCTTTTTTAACAGGATCAATATCTTCCCGGTCTTTTAACTTTTTATCGTCCACATGCCGATTCAAAAATTCGTTAATTTTTTCAATATCATAATTAGTTTTTATTTCACCAAATGTATCGATCTGGATATCAAATCCGTCTAATTCAGGATTTACCTTGGGTTTTTCTCTTTTATTCAGTTTGCTTTTTCTCATAGTATTAAATCTTTACCTGATTTTCCAGTTGTTTCAGTGCGTTATGTATCCGGCTAATGGTTTCTTCTTTTCCAATGATGGCAATTATTTCCATCAGGTCGGGACCATTTCCTACGCCGGTTATGACCAAACGGACGGCCTGCATCACCCGGCCAATTTTTACGCCCTGCGCTTCCAGCACCTGATGCAACGTATCACTGGCCTCAGCGGCTGAGAGTGATTCTGTCCGTTGCTGAAGTGCCTGCGCATAAGCAGAGAGCACGTTTGTTGCTTCTACCGTCCATCTTTTATTCACGATATTCTGGTCATATTGTTCGGGTGCCACAAAAAAGTAACATCCCTGCTGCCATAAATCTGGTATAAGGGTCACTCTTTCTTTCAACTGATTACAAACCCTGGCCACCTTTTCCTGGCTGGCCGCAATGCCTGCCTTTTCCAGATAAAAAAAAAGAAATTCGGCTAGCTCATCATCAGGTTTGGCTTTGATGTACTGCTGATTAAACCACTGGGCTTTGTTGATATCGAACTTTACTCCGGCTTTGTTAATTCGCTCCAGGCTGAAACTTTCAATAAGTTCCTGTTCGGTAAACAGCTCCTGTTCGGTACCCGGATTCCAGCCCAGAAAAGCCAGGAAGTTGGTCATAGCTTCCGGCAGATAGCCTTCCTCGCGAAATCCGATCAGATGCTCGCCATCCTGCCCCTGCCATTCGATAGGAAATATAGGAAAACCATGCTTTTGCGAATCGCGCTTACTCAGTTTACCATTTCCATCAGGTTTCAGCAACAGGGGCAAATGCGCGAATTTTGGCATACTTTCTTCCCAGCCAAAGTATTTATACAGTAAAACATGAGTAGGAGCCGAAGGCAGCCATTCTTCGCCCCGTATCACGTGGGTAATCTCCATTAAATGATCGTCTACAATGTTGGCCAGGTGATAGGTGGGCATTCCGTCAGACTTTACCAATATTTTATCGTCCAGGGTTGACGAATGTACCATTACCCAACCACGAATCATATCATTGAGCCTGATTTCTTCTTTCCGGGGTACTTTTAGCCTGATTACATAAGGAATGCCCGACTCGATGCGCTCCTTTACTTCTTCTGCCGGCAAGGTAAGCGAATTTTTCATGGAGGTTCGTGTAATCGCATTGTACTGCGGCGTAATTACACGGGCTTCCTTCAATCTTTCACGCATATCTTCCAGTTCTCCGGGTGTGTCAAAGGCATAATAGGCATGCCCCGATTCTACCAGTTGCATGGCATATCGCATGTACCTGTCTTTCCGCTCCGACTGCCGGTAGGGCCCATAAGGTCCTCCCTCTACAATACCCTCGTCGGGCGTAATGCCCATCCAGGCCAGCGATTCCAGAATATAGGTTTCGGCATGGGGTACAAGCCGACCAGCATCGGTATCTTCGATACGCAGGATGAAAGTTCCGTTGTGTTTTTTGGCGAATAAATAATTATATAAAGCTGTTCTTACGCCGCCTACATGCAATGGTCCGGTTGGACTGGGAGCAAAGCGCACTCTTACATTTTTCTCCATCAGAATATCAGCAATTATTTGGTAAAATTTAATCGATTAAAATTTCAGTGATCATTCCAGGTTAACATGGAAATATATGCGAAGTTAGGAGATTTGAAACACAATTAATACATTCCGGATAGCATGGTTGGATAAGCCGAACGCCACTCAGATGTATTTATCGATTTTATTGAAAATACTATGCAGTACCCTGCTGCTGCGCTTTACCTGGAGTTTAAAATTAACGACCGCTACCGCATAATTACTGAAGGCAAGAACTATGGCAATGCCCATATACCAGTAGCGCCCAATGTAACCGAAAAAACAGGCCATTAGCACGGTAATTACAGACCAGAAAGTAAGAAAGGCAGTGGAAACAAAGAACATTTTATACTTCACAAAAATAATACTGCCCACCGAGGTTTTTTCAATTCTGCCTGATATAACCGGTAAAAAGTTCTCTGGCCTTCGTATCATCAGCGAAACACGGAAGGTGTTTTCTTTTACATGCCCGTTGAAAAAAAAATCATTGTCGGCCTCATAAGGATAAAAATGTTCATTTTTTAAAGGTTTGGTAGCTTTCCATAAAGTTTCCGACACCTCCCGCGATGTAAAAGGCAGCACAATAGTTTCTCGGTGAACAGGTAAAAAACGTATCATCACATAACAGCAATACAGGAAATTTCTACATTCACATTTTTGGGTAACCGGGCTACTTCTACCGTTTCGCGGGCAGGAGCCGTTTGCTTAAAATACTGGCCATAGGCTTCGTTAATAGCGGCAAAATTATCCATATCTTTAATAAAGATGCTGCACTTTACCACCTGCTCAAAACGCATATCGGCCGCTGAAAGAATAGCCTCCAGGTTTTTCATTACCTGATGGGTTTCTTCTGTAATGTTTTCGTTAATCAATTCGCCACTATGCGCATCTAAAGCGATTTGCCCGGAAACATATAAAGTTTGCCCCACTAATATGGCCTGGTTATAAGGGCCAATGGGGGCAGGGGCATCCGGAGTATTGATAATTGTTTTATTCATTGGTTATTCGTTTGGCCATTTATTCTAAATTACACATAAAATAGCAGTTATATAAATCATTTTTTGCTAATCGGGTAAAAATCGGAAGAATCAAATACCAATTTTCCTGCAACGAACCCAAAGGTTAAACTTTACAATCAATTGCCCAAATAAAAAGTTATGTTTACAGAAATAATTACACCCAGGTTTGCCGAAACTGATGCTTTAGGTCACATCAACAATACTGTGATACCGGTTTGGTTTGAGCAAGGCCGAAAACCCATATTCCGCTTTTTTACGCCCGATCTGGATTTCAGAAAATGGCGGCTTATCGTAGCCAAAATCGAAGTTGAATTCGTTGGGGAACTGGTGTATGGTCATGCGGTAGAAATCAGGACTTTTCTGGAAAAAACAGGCAACACTTCTCTTACCGTTGGTCAGCAGGCTTATCAGCGTAACAAACTGCGCGCCCGGGGAAAGGCCATTCTGGTGCATTTCGATTACGAAGCCAAAAAATCTATGCCCATTCCTGATGATATCAGAACCTTATTACAGGAACACTTGATAGCAGAAAAATAACTATCCTTTTGAAAGCCTTTCCGACCGATCGGTAATCAGGCTTTCCTCATCGGTAGCAATCTTATCATTCACTTCCTGCATGGCCCTGAGAATTTTAGCGGAAACTCCATAAATACTGTGAGCTTCAAAAGACTGATCGCTGAATCTTACTTCCAGCGCTTTACGATTGTGAAATCCCCAGAAATCAAAAGCAGTGAAAAAACCATTCTGATGGCGATGATAATGCACAAAGGCCATTTTGTCGTAAGCATAGGCCTGTTCAAAAAGTTTGAATACCAACAGGTAGTGTTTCAACACAAAAACCTGATCGCGTAATTCTATTACCGAGTTTTTCGCGGTTACCATCAGGAGAAATGGAATCAGGGCGAAGCCATACTTTTTTACCGGATCGGTCACCAGGTACATAATAGCGGCTATGGCTCCGGCCAGCAATAGCAATACCAGCAAATAAACGCCCGTGCTGTGGTATTTGGTAGTTTTATGTGCTTTCATTTCAGATAGGGTTAATGGTTTTGCGCTTACCTAATTTACGAAAAAAGCGGTACAAAGTAAAAGCCCGGCATCCTGAAGTTTACCTGATTTTTTCGGTAATCAGCACAGCAGGCTTATTATCGGTAAGGGTAGTAGCAAACAGATACTGGTCGCCACCTTCTTTGATACCGGTTTTCTTTCGGATGGCTTTTACTGAATCGGGGAAATTTCTGGCAGTAATGTTGGCCTGCAGGGCTGGTAATGCCTTACGCAGTGCCTTTTTGTTGTAGGCAGCGGTTTGCCGGTACCGGAATACCCTTCCCGGAAAATCTTCAACCAGTCGTGCGGATGTGTACAAATGCGTGTTCGGATGCAGTTTGTATAACTGAAAACGCGCGGCCACCGATTTAAATGCGCCTACTTTCAGCACAGCCGCATTGGGCTCGTAAATAAAAGCCACCGGATTTGAAAACTGAACTACTGTTTCCTGCTCCTTTTGAAGGGAAGTTGAGAAAAGGACAGGCTGTGCTTCCTGCTTCAGCAGGTTCACAGCCACAATCTCCGGATCTGCCTTTGCTTTGTTCTCCAGCAAATACAAAACCTCTTTGCACTCATTGTTTATCGCCACCACATATACGCTTTGTACGAACCGCAAAGCCTGAAGAGCCTGTTGAATATCCAGTAACGGGGATGTTTTAATCAGCACTACCCTGGCTTTGGCCAGTAGAAGTTCCAGTATTTGGGTTACATCCGGCGAAGTTTCCTCCAACATAAAGGCTTTCCGGGAGCTTTCTTTCCGGCGATCCGGATCCAGATAAATGCAATCGGCCGGGGTGGACAACTGCTTTAAAAAATCTTCGGCCCTCGCCTGATGCACGCGAATAGCATTGCTTCCCAATACTTTTACATTGTGCCTGAAGATTTCAACCAGTGCCGCGTTTTGCTCTACATAATCTGTTGTTTGAAAACGCTGACTCAGGTACCAGGTATCTGCCCCCATGCCACCGGTAAGGTCTGCCAAATGGTAACCGGAAACCAGGGTGCTTTTGAAACGGGCAGCCGCTTCTGAGGAACTTTGTTCTACGGAAAGCACAGGCGGGAAAATCAGGTTGGGCGTAGCATACCATTCGGGCAACTTGTGCCGGGCTTTCTGCCGGGCGGCCAGCTGGGCAGCAATTTCCTGTATGGGTATATCAGGATACCGTTTGGCCTGCAATACCAGTTGAAAGGGATCATCGTGGGCATGATCCCTTATAAATTTCTGTACCGCTGGCGCGAGTAATTTTTCAATCAATGTGCTACCAGGCTGCGCGCTACCAGATATTCGGCAATCTGTACGGCATTGGTAGCAGCCCCTTTCCGCAGATTATCGGATACAATCCACATATTCAGCGTTTTGGGCTGACTTTCATCGCGACGCAAACGGCCTACAAATACTTCGTCTTTTCCGTGTGCCAGAATAGGCATGGGGTATACGTTGTTCTTTACGTCGTCCTGTACCACCACGCCCGGCGCGTTTTCCAGTAAAGAACGCACTTCATCCAAATCAAATTCTCTTTCAAATTCAACGTTCACGGCTTCTGAATGTCCGCCTACTGCTGGCACACGCACCGTGGTAGCCGTAACGCGAATGGTATCGTCACCAAAAATTTTCCTGGTTTCATTCACCATTTTCAATTCTTCTTTGGTATAGCCATTGTCGTAGAAAACATCGATATGGGGCAGTATATTCATATCGATAGGATGTGGATATACTTTTTTGCCTTCTTTGCCTTCCCGCTCGTTCATCAGCTGATCCACGGCGGCTTTTCCGGTTCCGGTTACCGATTGGTAAGTTGATACCACAATGCGACTGATTTTATACTTTTCGTGCAATGGTGCCAGTGCCAACACCATTTGGATGGTAGAGCAATTCGGATTGGCAATAATTTTATCGTCGTCAGTAAGTACGTCGGCATTAATTTCAGGCACCACCAGTTTGTTATTGGGGTTCATGCGCCAGGCAGAAGAATTGTCGACCACGGTAGTGCCTGCTTCCGCGAACTTGGGTGCCAGGTCCAGCGAAGTACCGCCACCGGCAGAGAAAATAGCGATATCAGGCCTGGCAGCAATGGCATCTTCAGCGCTTACTACCTTATATGGTTTTCCCTTGAAAGTGATTGTTGTACCTACGGATTTGGCCGAAGCTACAGGTAAAAGTTCATCAACAGGGAAGTTTCTCTCTTCCAGTACTTTCAGAATTTCGCCGCCCACCAATCCGGTAGCGCCTACAACAGCAAGTTTCATAAGGATTACATTTAATTTTTAGTTTAATTTCGTCATTTATCTGCGCTTTAATTATCATTGAAAACCTCAGCCCAGACTTTTCGTAAAGTATCTGTTTAAAACAGAAAGCCGCAAAGTTAATACAATTATCAATTTCCGCGCAAAGGATGCGTTGGCAAAACGTTCATTCTTTCTGTAAGTTTATATCTTTGCGAAAATTTCAGAACTTAAAATAAGCAAAACAGAATTGATCTA
Organism: Cyclobacteriaceae bacterium; assembly: GCA_041745535.1. Lineage (GTDB taxonomy): Bacteria > Bacteroidota > Bacteroidia > Cytophagales > Cyclobacteriaceae > JBGTIS01. Next base: position 20,057 of record JBGTIS010000011.1, read on the forward strand.
TGTCAATTTCAACTAAATATGATCCGAAAGCCACTGAAAGCAAGTGGTATAAGCACTGGATGGACCAGGGATATTTCCAGTCGAAACCCAATCCGGATAAAGCCCCTTACAGCATCGTGATTCCGCCGCCCAATGTAACGGGTATGTTGCACATGGGCCATATGCTGAATAATACTATTCAGGATATCCTGATCAGAAAAGCCAGGATGGAAGGCAAAGAAGCCTGCTGGGTACCGGGTACTGACCACGCTTCTATTGCTACCGAAGCCAAAGTAGTGGTCATGCTAAAAGAAAAGGGTATTGCCAAAGAAGATATTTCCCGGGAAGAGTTTTTGCGGCATGCCTGGGAATGGAAAGAAAAGTACGGCGGCATTATTCTCGAACAACTGAAAAAGCTGGGTGCCTCCTGCGACTGGTCGCGTACCCGCTTTACCATGGAAGAAGCACTAAGCGAATCGGTAACAAAGGTTTTTGTAGACTTCTATAAAAAAGGCTATATCTACCGGGGCAAACGCATGATTAACTGGGACCCGGAAGGTAAAACCGCCCTGGCCGACGACGAAGTTATTTATCGGGAAACCAATGCCAAGCTGTATTATGTAAACTACAAACTGACCGATTCAGACGAATCCATCACCATTGCCACCGTTCGCCCTGAAACCATACTGGGCGATACAGCCATTTGCGTAAACCCGAAAGACAAACGGTATAAGCACCTGAAAGGAAAAAAAGTGGTGGTACCACTTACCGACCGGGAAATACCTGTAATACAGGACAGCTATGTAAGCATGGACTTTGGCACGGGTTGCCTGAAAGTAACGCCTGCTCACGACCTGAATGACTACCAGCTGGGTATTAAACACAAATTGCCTACCATTGATGTACTTACCGACAGTGGGAAAATGAGTGAAGCGGCCGGTATTTTTATCGGAGAAGACCGCTTTGTGGCCAGAAAAAAGGTGGCCGCTGCCATAGAAGCGGCCGGTCAGATGGTAAAAATAGAAGATTACAAAACCAATGTAGGCTATTCGGAGCGCACCAATGCGGTGGTAGAACCTCGCCTTTCGGTTCAGTGGTTTGTAAAAATGGAGCACCTGGTTAAGCCTGCTCTGAAAAATGTGCTGAACGATGAGGTGCGGTTTAATCCGCCCAAATTCAAAAACATGTACCGCTCGTGGATGGAAAACGTACACGATTGGTGCATCTCCCGGCAGCTATGGTGGGGGCATCGGATTCCGGCCTATTACCTGCCCGATGGTAGCTTTGTGGTAGCCGAAACGCCGGAAGAAGCGCTGAAGCTGGCAAAAAAAGCCTCTAAAAACAAAGACCTTACGCCGGACGACCTGCGGCAGGACGAAGACGTACTGGACACCTGGTTTTCTTCCGGCTTATGGCCGATTACGGTGTTTGATGGCATTCGAAACCCTGAGAATGAGGATATACGGTATTATTACCCCACTTCTGTGCTGGTAACCGGTTTTGATATCATCTTTTTCTGGATCGCCCGGATGATTATATATGGGTACGAATACCGGCAGGAAAAGCCATTCGAAGATGTATATTTTACCGGTATGGTGCGGGACAGCCAGCGCAGGAAGATGTCGAAACAACTGGGCAATTCGCCCGATCCGCTGGAACTGATTAGTACTTACGGGGCTGATGGCGTGCGTACGGGCATGCTGTTCAGCGCACCGGCAGGGAATGATCTGCTGTTCGATGTGAAACTATGTGAACAGGGAAGGAATTTTGCCAACAAAATATGGAATGCTTTCCGTTTGGTAAAAAGCTGGGAAATAGACGAAAGCCTGGACAACAACCGGAATCAGGTGGCCATTGCCTGGTTTGAGGCCAGATTCAATCAGGCATTAATAGAAGTAGAAGATCACTTTTCCAAGTACCGCATTTCCGATGCGCTGCTTACCATTTATAACCTTACCTGGGATGCCTTCTGCTCGTCGTACCTGGAAATGGTAAAGCCCGATTATCAGCAACCCATTGACAAGGTTACCTGTAAAGCAACCCACAGTTTCTTTAAATGTATTATGAAGTTGCTGCACCCGTTTATGCCTTTTATTACCGAAGAAATATGGCAGCAGATCAGACATGAAAAGGACGAAGAATGTGTGATTGTGGCGGCCTGGCCCAAAGGTGATACCGAGGAAGGCCGTACAAAAATGGATATGGAACTGATACAGGGAGGTACCATGGCGCTGGATATTGTTTCCAACATCCGTAACCTCCGCAACAGCAAACAAATTGCCGATAAGCAGCCGCTGAGTTTGCTGATTAAAACTGATTTTAGTCGGATATACCAGTTGTATGATGGCATTATCAGGAAGCTGGCCAATATAGAAAGTATTGAATTTACAGACGAAAAGCCGGAAGGCGCCGCCAGTTTCATCATCAATGCCATGCAGGGCCGTCCCGACGAACTATTTGTGCCGCTAAAAGGGGCGATTGATATAGATGAGGAAATCAGCAAAATCAGGAAAGAGCTGGAATACACCAAAGGATTTCTAAGTTCGGTTGAGAAAAAGCTGAGCAACCAGAAGTTCGTGAACAGCGCTCCCGAGCAGGTGGTAGCCATGGAAAGAAAGAAAAAGTCAGATGCCGAAGCAAAAATTGCCGCTTTGGAAGAAAACCTGTCCAGTTTGAGTAATTAAGAGTACTGAAACAAAGAAGCACACGTTGAAAACCGCACTATCCAGCCTGCACTTTCAACACCGATAGCGCTTGTTGGTAAAAAGCGCTTTTTGTTTTGGATTAAAGCTCCGCCAGAAACTAGCTGGATAATTACTAAATTAGCAGTATATAAACATATCAGATAACATAAAGGAGACAATCGTTTTTCAGCTTTGACGCGGCAATTGTTTAAGGCTGATCGCGCGGCGAACCGTATTGGGCAAAGTTCCCCAAGCCTGTTTGGCTGCCCCCGTGGCGCGGCCAGTATGAGTTGAAGAACTTTTATCGCTTTGTCAACAATACCTCAGTGACTCATCAAAAGATCATGGAAGGTTATCAGCAAGGACTGATTAACTATTCGCTTAGAGAACGAGGCTGTGTGCATGAGCGAACCTGGTATATGATTCATGACAGTAGTAGGGCCAGTCACAATGGGCGGAATAAGTTAGAATTAGGGTATTTAGAGCAAGTAGATAGCAACGGATTTGTGATGCGCAATGGCTATCAAGCTCCTTGTCATCTTAGTTACCGTGCTGTTAAGTTAGGCGACATTGAGCAACCCTTATACGCGCTTTATCTGAAAGAAATCATAGCCACTGAGGCTAGCCAGCCAGCAATACAATGGTTACTACTTACCAATCTAAGGGTAGAAGATCAGCAACAGGCCCTGCGGATAATGGACATGTATATGCTTCGCTGGACCATTGAAGACTTTCATAAGTGTCTCAAGAGTGGTCGCAAATTGGAGCAAAGACAGTTTGATAGCTTGGAAGCGTTATCTAATGTGTTGGCATTGTTGAACTTAATGGCTGTTCGTTTGTCGCGTACGCGGTATCTGGCAGGTCATCAGCCCACTCATTCCGCCCAAGAAATATTTTCCCAGGATGAGCTAAAGCTAGCCCTGCGTTTAGCTCCACAATACCTTAAAACTGTTGATTTAAAACATGCCCAGCCAACCTCTATCTTATGGCTAGTCTTGTTATTAGCCCGGATGGCAAACCCTTTGGAAAGGGTATCAGCTTTTTGAGAATATCCACACTGGTTTCAAAATAAATCTAACACCACACTAAAGTTTTGGGTAAACTTAAGCCTGAAAGGGACGCTGAGAAAAAAAAACATTTATTGATAAAGAAATGGTTTTTCCAGGTTATACGGTTGAAGCTAGAATTAAGATTGTTGCAGGGAATTACTTTGAGAAATGTTTGACCGAAGGTGTAAATTTCGAATTCCGAGAAGGAGCAACAGTTATTGGGACTGGAATAATAAAGCTAATTATCAATCCTAAACTAAAAAAGCCTTGATAACCCCGATAGCGCTTGTTGGTTACGAGTGCTTTTTATAATGCTTATTGAGAATGAGAAAAACAAAATGATACCTTGTGCTAGCCAAACCATTGAGCGCGCATTTGAAAAGACAATGAAATTAATGATATTTATAATAAAATTTAACAAGAAATGAAAACTGCTATTTTATCAGGTGAATCTGAGTCTGATATAAAACTGCTTATAGAATTAGCTAATAAATTGGGAATTAAAACCAAAATCCTGACAGAAGAAGATGCTGAGGATTTAGCCATGGTATATGCTATTGAACACGGAAAGACGGGAGAATATGTGGATACCCAAAGTTTTATCAAAAAACTCCGTAAATGAATATTCGGATTGATAAATCATTTGAAAAAGATACAAAAAGAATTAAGAACAAGAAATTACTTTCTACAATAGCTGAAACCATAGAGGAAGTGCAAAAATGTAATAATAGCGATGAGATCAAGAATTTAAAAAAGCTCAAAGGCGCTCACCACTATTATCGTATCAGATTAGGTAATTACAGAATAGGTATTTCAATTGAAGAAGATACAGTAGATTTTGTCAGATTCCTGCCAAGAAAAGATATCTATAAATATTTTCCGTAATCACGAAATAAAAAAACGCGCCTTAAAATTGGTCAGCCGATAGCACAAGCGCTCGGTTATAACGTGTGCTTGCTGCTTAATATCAAAGTATAACAACCTGCATAAGAACCATTCAAGTGTTGGAATGCGAGCGGCACGCGTTGAAAACACGTACTTTCAATAGGGTTAATTACCATTAAAATTCAATCCTGTAGGTAAGAATAGGAATCAGGCCGAGCTGGTATTTGGTAATGACCTGATCCTGCAAGGCATCGTAGTACTGGAAGGCTACGTTTTCCCGGTTCAGGGCATTTTGCAGGTCCAGGGAAAGCTCGCTGGTATAGTTGGACTTGTTCTTCCGCAGGCTCAGCCGGAAATCTATTTTAAAGTAGGCAGGCAGTTGGTTACTGAAAGCCTGTGCATCATCAAATATGGTAGTCTGCGCCTGTTCCGAGGCATTCACATTAATGGGTGTGGTGCGCTGTCCGCCCATATATACGCCCCGCAGGTTAATGCCAATCACCCTTTTCTTATCGCCTTTGTTCCAGGGAAATTCCTTGCCTCCTGTAGCACTAATCGCAAAGTTGCCATTAAAGCGGGTATTGCGCTGTACGCCATCGGCTACCGTGTACTTCGACTGATACAGAGAGCTGCTCAACAGAAAATAATAACTATCGGTCATACTTTTTTCCAGCGTAAGCTCAACGCCATAGTTTCTGCCGGTTCCTTCATTTACCAATGGCTCGTTCACAAAACCTTCAAACAGGTTGAGGGCAGAAAAAGTACTGTTCGGGTTCCGCGAAATGGGCACATCGAACAACGACTGATAGTAAGTTTCCAACCGCAAATTCGCTGTTTCTCCCAGCAAATGGGTATAACTCAGCACATAATGATGGGCTTTGGTAAAACCCAGACTCTGATTGGGATTCGTAACCTGTCCGTTGGGCAAGGTGGCCGCATAAAAATACACCCCTGGCAGTTGTAACTGGCTGTGCAGTCCGTAGGCAAAAATAAGCGACTGCCTGGCAGAAAGATCCCACTGGAGAGAAGCCCTGGGCTCGAGTGATTGGCTGCCACTCATGGAAAAGTAGGTAAAGTGCAAGCCCGCGTTCAGTGACAGCTGATCGGTAATGGCATATTTTCCGGTGATATAGGGCTGTACCAGATAGCCGCCCCCATCGCCTTCTACCAGTTCTTTTGGAGTACTCACCAGATTACCATCTACACTGCGCAGCTTGTAATTCAACCGATCGAGGTAAAAGCCGCCACTTACCGAATGGTTGCCTGCCAGTTTATGGGTGAGGGACGAAGTAGCTGATAGCCGTACTTCCTGATAATCGTCCTGCGATACCCGTATGGCCTGGTAATTATTGTCCAGTACATCGCCAAAGCGACTGCTGCTAAGGGCTGAGGTAGCCAGCGTGGTTTTCCAGAATGCTTTCCCCAGCGACAGCGTATGGGTTACTCCCAAAGCCCCCATATCGTTGGTAAACTCCACATCATACCGATCTTTCTCTGTTTCCCAGTCCACAGAATCGCGGGAAGCTTCAAATACATTGCTGCCCAGTCCGCCTATGCCAAATACGGTAAACTCACCGGCTTTCTCCGTAGGAAAGGAAAGGTTAAAGGAAAGGTCCTGAAAGGTGATGTTCTCTCCGCCAAAATCAAGGCCGATTACATTGGTGAGCAGACCAACGGTAGAATACCGATAGTTGGCTAAAAAGGAGCTTTCGGAACCCTTTTTAAAAGGCCCTTCCACGGCAAATTCCAGTCCGATCAGGCCCAGTTGGGCGGTGTATTCATATTGCTGGTTATTGCCTTTGCGAAGGCGCATGTCGAAAACACCGCCAATGGCATTGCCATACCGGGCCGGAAAAGCACCGCTCAGGAAAGTGGAATTATCCAGCACCTGTGTACTTAATATACTTTGGTTGCCGCTGTTCTGTACCCGGCGGTCGCTGAAGGTACCGGCATTAGAAAGGTGGTTCGGATTCGCGATGTCCACCCCTTCCAGCCGCCATAGCAAACTGTTGGGTGAGTTCCCCCTTACAGAAATATGGTTGCCCTGGTCATTCGCTCCCACCACCCCGGGAAAAGAAGTAGCCAGGCGAGCAGGATCGAAAAAGGTAGCGGCATACCTGCGGGTTTCTTCCACAGAAAAGGTGCGACTGCTTACCGGATCAATGGTTTCCACGGGTGTTTGTGTATTGTCTCTCACCACAATCTCATCCAGGTTTTTGGCAGCCTGGACAAGAGCAATCTCCAGCACCGTTTCTTTTCCGGCCTGCACCAGCAAATCGGGAATGGTAAAGGTTTCGTAGCCCACAAAGCTTGCCTTCAGCACATACCGGCCAATGGGCACTTTCTCTATCCGGAAGTTTCCCTGCTCATCGGTGGTGGCGCCCAGGCCGGGTCCAGTATCTTTTAAATACACTGAGGCTCCCGGGAGGGGTTGGCGCGTTTCACTTTCGTATACTGTACCACGGATGGTTTGGGTAATTTCCTGTGAGAAAGTGAAGTGGAAGCTAAAGAACAAAAGACAAAAAAAGCAGAACCGTGGGGTGCTGATCATTATTGAAGGAATTAAAACGTGTTAAACAAATACACCATGCCTGGCGGTAGCACGGGTAATACAAAGCTAAAAAAATACTCGACATTGTACCTTTCAGTGAGTAGCCTCTTCATTATTTTTATAGTGCTTTACATAAAAGCAGTAACTAATATCATAAATTTTTGATGTTTTCTGTAAGCTTTACCAGCTTCCTGCGACTAACCGGTTAAAAGAACTAAAAATACTTGGAAGCCAGATTTATTGAGATCCTTTCGAAACACCAGGGCATTCTTTTAAAAGTGTGCAGAATGTACTGCTACAACATGGATGATGCCGATGACCTGTTCCAGGAAATTGTCCTTCAGCTTTGGAAGTCGTTTCCCCGGTTTCAGGGTCAGGCTAAAGTTAGTACCTGGATGTATCGGATCGCGCTTAATACGGCTATTACTCGCTTAAGAAAGCAATATGGAAAATTAAACCAACTTACATCTTTGCAACCATTATCTAATTTTCAGGACGATCAGTCGCAACGCATCGACATTCAGTATGAAGAAGAATTATACAGAGCTATCAATCAGCTGAACAGGTTCGACAAAGCACTGGTGATGTTATATCTGGAAGAGAAGAGCTATGAGGAAATGGCTGAAATTATGAGTATTTCCGAAACGTATATTGGGGTAAAGATTAACAGAATCAAGAAAAAGTTAAAAGAAATAATTAATCCGTAACGATGGAACTCGACGACTTAAAAGCCCCATGGCGAAAAGATACTGTATTACATGAACAATTAAATAAAAAGAATATGGAACAATTACAATTTATTGTACAAGGGAAAACTACGAACCTGGCGCGCACGCTCAAAAGGAAATTTGAAAAAATAATCAATTCCCTAATGATTGGCATTCTGATTTTTACGGTGTTTTTTATGTCTATTTCAGATGGATTCGCCGAACCGGGTACCATCAAGGGGTTTATCAAAGGCTTACTAGTATATATGGCCGTGTTGATATTCTACTGGATTCGGTTTAAAAGCATCAACAACCTGGCACTAAGCGACGACCTGAAAGTACGCCTGCGTCAGCTTATTCAGAAACTCAGAAAAAACCTGAAACTGGAAGTTATTTTCTTTTTCGTTACCTACCTAATTGCGATTGTAGCAGGCCGATTTATCTTAGGCAAAGGCATGGAAGATATACTGAAACCTGATGTGGTTATTACTTTTGCTTTATCTGTGCTTTTTATCGGTACTATTTTATTGCTCACAACCAGAAGATACAAAAGGCAAATCGCCGAATTACAAGGGTATTTGGAAGAATATGAAGAAAGTATTGAAGAATAAGTTATTACTTATCCATTCCCTTTTTAGAAGGGTCCAGCATCTTAGTATCCGCTAACCAGTTGGCAAGGCGTTGTAGCCGGGAATGGATGGACTTTAAGGAAGAACGGTCGCCCATATT
>JBGTIS010000012.1:0-20612 GCA_041745535.1 Cyclobacteriaceae bacterium
AGTGGACTGATAGGCGCAACCAGCATTATCGCACCCAATTTTTTCGCCACGGCCTGTCTGAACAAAAAGGCTGATCAGCAGCAAAATAATACCAATCAGGACGCTACCCAGCGCAAGGAAAACAAACTGGGTATCGCCCTGGTAGGATTGGGCCGATACAGTGCCGGGCAACTTGCTCCGGCTTTAAAGGAAACGCAGTATTGTTATCTTTCTGGCATTGTTACGGGTACGCCGGAAAAGGAAGGTGAGTGGATGAAAAAATACAACATTCCGGAAAAGAATGTATATAACTATGATAATTTCGATACCATTGCCGACAATCCGGACATCGATATTATTTATGTGGTGTTGCCCAACGGCATGCATGCGGAATATGTCATCAGGGCAGCCAAAGCCGGCAAACATGTGATCAGCGAAAAACCTATGGCTACTTCTGTGGCAGATGCCCAGGCCATGATCAAAGCCTGTGCTGATAACAATGTGAGGTTATCGCTCGGCTATCGGCTGCACTTTGAGCCGCATCACCTTCGGGTAATGCAACTGGGGCAGGAACAGGTGTTTGGCGCGGTGCAAAGCATCAATGCCATCGACAACATGCGGGTGAGAGAATGGGAATGGCGGCTCGACAAAGAACTGGCCGGGGGTGGCCCGCTCATGGATTTAGGAATATATACCGTACAGGGTGCCTGTTATACCATGGGGCAATGGCCGGTGGAGGTGGTAAAAGCCTCTTATGGAGAAATCACGAAACCTGATTTATTTAAAAGTGTGGAACAATCCATTACCTTTACCCTTAAATTTCCTGACGGAGTAGAATCTACCCATACCACCAGTTATGCCGATCAGGGTAACCTGCTGGAAGCCAAAGCTGAGAACGGCTGGTGGAAATTATCTCCTTCGTACGGCTACGGTGGCATCAAAGGAGAAACCAGCGAAGGTGCCATGGATATTGAAAATGTAAATCAACAGGCCAGACAAATGGATCATTTTGCCGACTGCATCATGAACAATACCGAACTGCTGGTACCCGGAGACATGGGTTTAAGAGATGTGAAAATACTGATGGCCATTTACGAAGCGGCAGATTCCGGCAAGTCAGTACCGCTGGATCTTGATGGTTTAAATATACCGAAATATCAAACCCACGCCGAAGTGAACAAGGCATTAACCACTGATATGTGATATTTGTGTAAACAATATTTCTTTCACGAATCAACTGAACATTTTACCTAATGACAGGTTGTACAATAGAAACCAACTTTTAAACAAATAAACCAAACGATTATGGGACTTATTTCATTTATTAAGAATGCCGGTGAAAAAATATTTGGCGGCGGTAAAGAGGAAGCTGAAAAAAATGCTCCAGTAGAAAAAAAACAGGAACTGGGGGCACAACAGCTTGCCAATCATATTAAATCGCTGGCGCTGAAATCCGATGATGTGAAAGTAGCGCTGGCCGGCGACAAAGTTATTCTGAACGGTACGGTTGAAAAGCAGGAAGATGCTGAGAAAATTGTACTGGCCGTAGGGAATGTAGAAGGCGTAGGCTCGGTGGAAAATAACCTGAAAGTAACAACTCCTGCTCAGGAAGCTCAATACCATACCGTGGAAAAAGGGGAATGGCTTTCCAAGATCGCCCAGAAATACTATAACGATCCGCAGAAGTTTAACGTCATTTTTGAGGCCAATAAGCCCATGCTGAAAGACCCGGATAAAATTTATCCCGGACAGGTATTACGAATTCCTCCTTTGGAAAAATCAGCTTAAAATACAGATCAGCCAATCCAGAACAGGGTTGGCTTTTTTATTGGATTTGCAGCAAAGCAATCTGAATCAGACCGATCATAAATCCCAGTACACCACCCAGTACCTCTATAAAACGAAACTCCTTGCTCATTATAGAGTAGAGGATTTGTTCCAGCTTGTCGGTAGAAAAATTAACTACTTTCTCGTACACCACCTTTTCCACGTCTACTTCCTGCTCGAGCTTACCGGCAAACCGGTCTATCATTTCCGGCAGCATGTCGCTGAATTCCTTTTCCAGCGTGCCCTTAATCATCTGTTTCAGGTCATCGTTCATGAACATGGCCAGCATGGGCATGGCATCGATTAATTTATTATCCAGGAAATTGTCTAGTTTGGCATCGATCACGGCAGTGACTTCGGCCAGGGTCTTTTCGTCTTTCATCCCTTTTTTCACATCCTCCATCGAGAAAAGTTCTTCGGAAACAATTTTGCCCAGTTTCTCGGCCAGTTTGTTTTGTCGCTTGGGAAATATGCCCTGAATTTCCATAAAAAGGACTTTTACCTTTTTTCTGGGATGAAACAACATTTTAATCGCTATATAATTGGTAATCCATCCGGTTAGGGCCGCGATAAAGGGAAGGGTATATATCATGAACTTATTAAATTTAAAATCTGGGCAAAACTAATGAAACTCGACCACTTACCCGTACCAATTCGCGTTACTTTACAGAAATTTTGCCGATTGGGTTACCAAATTCATTTTCCTCCGTAAACAGGAAGGAAGTATTATCCAACAATAAATTAAATCTATGTCCCTAACCCTGGAACACATCGTTCGTAAACCGCAGGTGACTTCCACCACACCGGCTCCGTTATTACTATTATTGCACGGACTGGGCAGCAACGAAAACGATCTTTTTAGTTTTGCCTCCCAACTAGACCCACGGTATTTGGTGGTGAGTGTACGTGCGCCACTGGCGTATGGGTATGGCGGATTTGCCTGGTTTAACCTTAATTTTACTACCGGGATGCCGGCCGCCGACATGATTCAGTTTGAACAGTCAAGGGTAAAGATTATGCGGTTTCTGGAAGAATTACAACAGCAATATGAATATGATCCTAAAAAAATAATTCTGGCAGGTTTTAGTCAGGGCGCCATGATGAGCTATGCGGTTGCCCTGACTCATCCTGAGAAAATTTATGGCATGATCGGTATGAGTGGTTATGTGGTAAAAGACCTGGCCCCGAAAATCAAAAACCGGGATGCCCTCAAACAATTAAAAATTCTGGCCACCCATGGCACGTACGACCAGGTATTGCCGGTATTTCTGGGCCGTTCCACCCGCGATTTTCTGCAAACCCTGCCGGTTGAGTTTACCTACAAAGAATATCCGATGGCCCACGAGGTAAACCCTGCCTGCCTCAACGATGTGAGGCAATGGCTGGCGAAACAGTTTGTTTAGCTGGTATGTATGTGCCATTGCTGGGTGCAATTTAAATTTGTAGTTTTAGTTTTCAAATAACGTTTTGTTTTGTGGGACAGTGTAATCTTTCAAAGACCAGCAACGTCACATACATAAACATTGTAGCTCATGCGCAAGTAAATTTTGTTTTCCATGGAGAGTGACGACCAAACTGATTCAGATGTGCATCCGCGCGCGGTTGGGCGGACGTATTGACCAAACAAAATTTTCCCACTGGGACAACTTTTTCACTCCCCAGACAAATTAGATACGCGTAGCGCGAATTTTTTTTCGATTTGATAAGGGATATTCAGAAAAACTGGGGCAAAGAAATTTTTTAACGGTTTAAGCGGACAATTTGGTCACGTTTGACAAGATTTCACTCCCGGCTAACAAAGTAGTAACCGTTTTTTGGCTCCACAAACGCAATTTTTAATGGTACGCGGACAATTTTGTTCACGTCATTTGCAAATATCCAATTTTTCATGTACTTTGAATCACAAAGTACTTTTAAAGTAAGAGAGATTACATCAAATTGGTAGCTAATTTTTCTTTACCCATTTGGAATACTTTTAAGCGTTAAGTAAAGGTAAAATATTATTATTTTAGCCCTTGCGTCAATATCACTACATGTTTACGCCATTTGTGCCACAGGATTACTACCAGCAACTATTCCATTCTTAGTTGATATGTATCAAAGGTTTCATTTTTATACGAGCGGGTAATCACAATTTCATTGACCACCTTGCTGATTTTGTATTTCCCATTTAAGATGAAAGACCAGTCGAATTCAGCTGTCCAGACACAGGCACTGGAAAACTCGATGGTATCCGCATTCCTGATAGAATAAGTACCTTCACCTATCGCGGGATATTTGGGAACATCGCTGCTGCCACTAAATTGATTATCGTTAATGATAAGGGTTACATTGGAGGCTGCCCATTTCGCGTTCGGACTTGATCTGGAAAAAGTGCCTTTATACGTGCCACTGGCAAGTCTAAAATTAATTTGTTCATCCGATTCACAGGAGGTGCAGACCAATGCTGTCAGGATCAGTATGGATAACCATTTTTTCATAAGCGCAAAAGTATGTACTGGAATGACACTTTATCCGATTGTTTAGTTGGATTGCTTCACAAATTCTATTCAGCGTTGCTGTTATTTTACTTTTTCGCTATTGGGTAGGTATTATTTTTTTATTGACTGCCTTGCCCTCTACATCGTAATGGGTAAAGGTTATCTGGGGAGTGTTATTGACACGGTCTACCCGTACGGCAAGGAACCCGCCATTCACTCTTAAAAATTCATGTTCCGGCCGTACATCTTCCTGTTGCCAGCCTTGTGCATGGGCGTCGCTGGTGGGCCCCTGACTGAATTCTAAAACACCCGTCTGCAAATCTTTGGACACATACTGCCAATGCCGGTCGCCATTTACGATAAACATATTCTTTTGGGAAGCAATGAATTCCCGGAGCCACTTCCCTTCTTCTTCATAAATAGCGTTGGCATGATTGTCTTTTTTCCTTTCCCGGTCGGGTCCCACCACCGGCGTGGGTGACATTAATATTTTGAACGTCGCGTCTGAACGCTTCACCGATTCTGTAAACCATTCCTTCTGTTCCTTTCCCCAGATGGAATTGTTGGGCTGATCAGCGTTATCACTGTTTCTGAATTCACGTCCTTCTACAAACCAGATTTCCAAATCCTTTCCATACCGTAAGGTCCGATACGGTTTATTTTCGTGGGTAGGTGTTTGCTCGTACCAGATGGCCAAACCATCCTGAAAAGAAAGCTCACCAAAAGGTTCGCTGAAAGGGGTGGCATCGTCATGGGTAATATCATGATCGTCCTTTTGAATGAATAAAGGTGTTTTCGAGTAAAAATCAACCAACGATGGCCAGGCGTTAATGGCATGCCATTTATGCCTGGCCTGGGCCACGGTATAGGCCATAGGCCCTGGTTTGTCATAATACACATAATCGCCCGTCTGGCAATGGAAATCAGGTTTCAGAACCAGCATGTTGTCGTATGCTTTAAATCCCCGGTCGGCATCGTCATAATCCCAAAAATACTGACAGGTGGAAGAAGTGAACAGTAATGGTATAATTTGCTGTGCATCCGGCGTGGTCCGAAACTGCCCTTTGATGGTAGTAATCGGTGTGTTTTCTCCTCTCCTGCCGAAAAGAGCAACCTGATAACTGGTTTGAGGGCTAAGACTATCGAAGGTAACTTTAATAGTGTAATCTTTATACGATGACACATAATTCCAAGCTGTAGTGATGGTATCGGTGCTGGAATAAAGCGCCATTTTAACCTGACCAAACGCACCTTCTACGGCCCCATCCATCTGATTCACCGGCATATCGTTATCAAAGTCAATCGGTTCCCGAAAGGGGGGCGCATCCTGTTGATGAAAAATTGGGTTGGGGTTGGGCGATTGGCAAAGTCGGGTCTGGATGATGGCACTGCGATCGGTAACCTCCCCTATTTTAAACCCGGTAGTAAAATATACTTTTTCATTTTCGTCCGATTGATCGAATGATGCCTGATACAACATCATGGCAAAGACAACAAGTATAAGTTTAATCATTTCTTTTGGTTAGGGCGTGGTTAATAATGGTTTGTTCACCCAAATATAAGCAGGTAGTGCCCGGAGAAACTAGCGATCCGGTAATAAATCAACCAGTCTGAACCCTGGCTACGCATCAAAATGATTCCTCAATTAATTCGAAATTGGCTGCGCCTCCTGCCATGGTACCAGATGCGACCGCATAGGAAATTGCTCTCATACTGCAATTGTCGCCGCAGGCAAATGCACCTTCAATACTGGTTTTCTGGGACGAATCAACTTTTATCAGCCCATGTTCTGTCATTTCGCAACCCAGTTCTTTCGGAATATCCGAATGCTGTACAAACGGCGGTCCGGTATACAGTGCTTTGACTGAATGTTTGGTATGGTCTTTCAAAACCACATTTTCAATGTTACCGAGGTGATGCTGTATTTCCGCTATTTCGGTTTCAATTACAGGAATATTGTTTTTTTCAAGCTTTGCAAGCTGTTCTACTGTTAAAGTTGATGGGCCGTTCGTAAAAAGTGATAGGTCCTTGGTCCAGTTGGAAATTAATTTGGCATAATGAAATCCGGCATCTCCTTTGCCCATGATGCCTGTTTTCTCGTTGCTAACCTCATACCCGTGGCAATATGGACAATGAATGATAGAAATACCCCAACATGCGGCAAAGCCTTTCATGTCGGGTATGATGTCTTTGATGCCGGTAGCAAAGATTAACTTTTTAGCCATAAAACGATCTCCCTCGAGGGTTTCAATTTCAAAACCATCCAAATACTTTCTTCCGTTTTTGGCAAAGCCGGTATGAAATTTTACTGTGTCGTATTTTTCAACCTGTGCCTTTGCCAGGGTTGAAATTTGTTTCGGGGTATTCCCATCCTGCGTAATAAAATTATGCGAATGGGGAGTTTGCCGGTTACAGGGCTTCCCACCATCTATTACCAAAACATTTCTCAACGACCTCCCCAAAGCCATGGCTGCTGAAAGTCCGGCGTAACTCCCGCCTAAAATAATTACATCAAAAGTGTGGTTTGTCATAATGTGTATGTGATTAAAGAAACGATCAACGTCTGGTTTTTTGTCAAAGGTAAATATTAAATTATTATTGCAACAAAGTCGCAATAAATATGACAAGACGCAGTACCCAACCCAAATCGGAAATCCTGGCAGCCCTGCAGGCAGCCGATTCCGCATTAAGTCATGACTTGATACAATCGGAGATAAAAACAAAAATAGACCGGGCCACCATTTACCGGGTGCTGAACAGATTTTGTGAAGACGGTTGGGTGCACCGCATTGTGGGCGACGATGGCAGGCAGTATTTCGCGCTTTGCCTACACTGTGACCAGCAAAACCATCAGCACAGGCATAATCATTTTCATTTTCGGTGCCTGGTTTGTGGAAAAGTAGAGTGTCTGGAAAATGAGATCCAGGTTGCCTTACCCGAGGGCTATGTGTCTGAAACCTTTAACGGACTGATTTCCGGCCATTGCGACAAATGTTCGGGCTAGTGTTTTCAATTGGTACAAACGATTAAGCATTAAAATATTCAATGGGATAGAGAAACCTTACATAGCACTATGGCAATTAAGCTGTATCCTGCATCCTAACGATTGGCCAATACCCGGCAGGTGAACGGGGTGGATACAAACCGAAAAATCAAAGTACTGTAATAGTGAACATATTTCCAGCAGCGGCTTGGCGAAACGGCTTTGTTCAGATAGGCAGTCACCTTCCATACACCCAACCCAGTAAGGGTCGCACACCTAACCCACTGTGGGTTGGATACCTCACCCAGTAAGGGTTTACATCAAACCCACTGTGGGTCGCACACCTAACCCACTGTGGGTTGCATGCCTTACCCAGTAAGGGTTACACACCCAACCCACTGTGGGTTGTACACCCAATCCGGTAAAGGGTTAAGAATTTTGCCTGCTCAATGGGAATAATCAGTAAAATCTGGTTTTCTAAAAACAGCACCAGGCTCTGTTTCTGTAAAAGAAAGGGTATTCCATAAAAAAAACCGCATCCTCATGGATACGGTTTTAGGTATTAGACAAAAACAAATAAAATGCTTAACAAAAACGCTTCTATTCCCGGTTACCAGGAAGAATAACAGGCCCTGCTATAAATCTTATGCCTTAATATCATACCTATTGGTAAAAGAAGCAGGAATGATTAATGGCCTGATAAGTGACTTAACGGCGTTTCTATCATCATGCTGTATTACGAGCATGTGGCTGGTTACTGAGCTTAAAACTGGTTTGTTGGTTAACAAATACGCAAACATACTTTTGCTTTAAAAAAGGTAAAGAAAGAGAAAATAACCTTAGCAAGGGCCTGATCTTTATCTAAAAAGTCACCTGTGAGCTGTTTTGAGCATTTTTGAGTAATACCATACCGGGCATGATCGCGGGCAATACCTTAATTGTTGATCATGGGGGTAAGCTGGGTATCCAGGTTTCGCGGGTCCAGCCCCCCCTCGTACACCGATTTCAGGTTTACCAGGTAAAACTTCCATCCCGAGGCACAACCCAGTAGAATGTATCGCCGACAAATCTGCTTTTATGGCAATACGTTTGGTGAAGGCAGTCCAATTAAAATTTTCCATATCGCTGAATGTTAGGGTTACAGATAAATAAAAAACTATCTGTAATATGCCCCCTATCCTCGACAGATTATGTCTGTATGATGGAAATCAATCTTTGTCTTTCCTATCTACGCCATTGGTAATACCGTTTACTTCTTCCTTTTCTGCGGCCTGCTTGGCCAGGTACAGCGTGCGGGTAGGATAGGCAAAGTCGACACCCATTTTCTGAAACTCTTCATAAATCCGCATGTTAATGGATTGTTGTATGTCCATGTACTTGGCATAGTCAGCTACAAGCACGTAATACACCACCTCAAAATCCAGACTGGAATCGCCATAAGCCGCAAAATGCGCGCGATCGAACTGTATGGTTTCCTGCTCTTCTACAATTGATTTTAATAATGGTGGAATTTTGGCCAGTTGTTCATAAGTGGTTTGATAAATCACCCCGATGCGGAAGAGAATCCGGCGGCGTTCCATACGTTTGTAATTATGAATCCGGGAAGAAGTAAGGTCAGAATTGGAAAACACGAGCTGTTCTCCGGACAGGCTTTTCAACCTTGTGGTTTTAATGCCAATATAGTCCACCACACCCATTTTGCTGTCAATAATAATGAAGTCGCCAATCTCAAAAGGTTTATCCAGAAAAATGACGAAGTAGTTGAACAAATCGCCCAGTATGTTTTGTGCGGCCAATGCCACGGCAATACCACCAATACCCAGACCGGCAATCATGGTCGTTACATCGTACCCCAGGTTATCGAACAGGAAAAGCAGGCCGATGGACCAGATAATGATATTGAAAATGAGCATAATGCCGCCCAGTTGCTTCATTTTTTCCTCTCCGTTTTCCTGTTTGCGTACATATGTCCTCAGCAACATCAGGATGGTGGTGGAAACAAATCGGATAATGAGAAAAATAACCACTACGATGGTGGCCACATGCAATATTTTTTGTGCCCTTTCGGGCATTGTAAGGTAGGTAATGCCTAAATAAGTAATACCGAAGTACAGCGCGGGAATGCCAAAGCGGTCGATACTCTCAATCAGAAAATCATCGATATTAGTTTCGGTGCCTTCCGTCCATTTTCTGATATTCCTTAATATAAATTTTTTGAAAGCCTTAATTAACAGTATACCAACTACAATAATGGCAAAGGCGATCAGGTATTCCCGTATGGTATTGTTAAAATAACTTCTTTCTAAAATTTCGTTCATGGTGTAAATTAATTTATTCTTATAATTGATTGATGCTGATTTACCGGCGAAGGTAAGGTAAAACTTAAAACTTATGAACCATAAAAGGCATCAATGGTTGCGGGCAACCGCACCAGATCATGAATTGTTCCAATCCCACAGTACAATTTCCCAGACTTCGCCGGTTTCGCTTTCAAATTCGCGTACAATCTGAAAACCCACTTTTTCGTGCGCCCGCGACGAACGGGTATTCCTTTTCGCTATGGAAGTTACCACCAGGTCAAAATCGGGCGATAACTCTTCTTTCATAAACTGATACATACCGCCAAATACGCCACTGCCCCGGTATGACTTCGATACACAAATTTGCCCCATTACAAAAAACGGATGTTCAGTCAATGGCTTTCCCTGAAAGCTAAGGGTGGAAAGCTGTTCAAAAAGTGAGACAAGCGCAGGTACCTGGTTTCGGAATTCTGGCGCCATTACCAGGGCATATCCTACTACCCTGCCCTTATCTTTGGCGATAATATGCGGATACCGCCGGTGCATAGCGGCCAGCAGATCCCGATCGTGTCGCACAGTTACAAATCCCTGCGCAGCCACTTCGGCTTCTGCCAGGTTTGCTGCCAGATTCTCTCGCTGTAATTGTATAATCTGTTCAAGCTCCGCCGCGGCGCCAGTTCTGCAAAATTCCATAAGCGATGGGGTTACAACCAGATATTAAGTTCAGCTACCTATTCATTCACTCACAATCAATCCGATGCCTAACAGAATAAGAGAAGCGGTCAATACGATTGCTCCCACATAAATGAGTCCGATCATCTGATTGGGTTGGGTACTGCCTTTTCCGGCCGCGGCAGCGAAAAAGCCACCACTCATTAAAAGCGCCGCAGCCGGTACTCCTACCCTTACTATCCACACCAGGGTAGTCGCCAGAGCGGCATAGTCGGCCAGTATCTGGCAAATCAGTGACAGGATAACAATAACGCCAGCATGGGCATGGCCGGCACGGAACATGGCTTTTTGAAAAGTAGTCAATCCTAATTTTTCCTGTTTGCCGCTCAAAATAGTAAGCAAAAAGTATCCACCGTATTCAATGGTTGGAACAGTGATCAGGATAATTCCGCACATCAGTTTCGCATCGTAAGTCATGGCAGTAATTTCAAACTTTACATGGTTTCATTAATTGTATTAAAGCTAATAAATCCTGGTTTCCTTTTAAAACTTTACAGCCGAATCGTATGTGTTTCCGGATAAATCACCTTGCCTGGATGCTGACTGGAAAGTTTAGGTTTGGTACAAAACGTAAAATGCGATACTTATTTTGAGGCATATCTCACTTCAAACAAAAATAAATTTTATAACTTGGTAACACAACCAATATTAATCCTATGAAAAGAGTAGCATTCACCATGAAACTTCATCCGGGAAAGAAAGCCGAGTATAAAAAACGCCACGATGCCCTGTGGCCTGAGCTTTCGGCCCTGCTGAAAGAATCCGGCATTTCCGATTATTCTATTTTTTTAGACGAAGAAAATTCCATATTGTTTGGCGTGTATAAGCTGAGCGAAAACCACAAAGCAGACCAACTGCCCAACCATGCCGTAATGAAAAAATGGTGGAGTTATATGAAAGATCTTATGGAAACGCACCCCGACCATTCACCCGTGAGCAAGCCTTTGCTTGAAATGTTTTATATGGAATAAGTACCGGCGAGATAACACTTCCAAAAGTAAAAACTCAGCTCACTTCGCCTGAGTTCTTACTTTTAAAAAATGTTATTCTGCTTATTGATTCTGAATTTTGGCCCAGGTGTCCCGCAGGGTTACTGTCTGGTTGAAAATCAGATGATCTGCCGTTGAATCAGGATCCACACAGTAATAACCTTTTCTGATGAACTGAAATTTATCATACGCCTGCACCGATTTTAATCCGGCTTCCACATAAGCCTCCGGAATAATTTTTAATGAATCCGGATTGATGAATTCTTTATAGTCAGCAGCTTTATGGCCTGATGGGTCCGGATCCATAAACAACCGGTCGTAAATGCGTACCTCCGCGGTTTGCGCATGCGGAACCGATATCCAGTGGATGGTGCCTTTCACCTTTTTGCCGCTGGTATCTGCACCACTTTTAGTTTCAGGGTCATATTCGCAATAAATTTCAGATACTTCATCGGTAATCGGATCTTTTTTAAAGTTGGTACAGGTAATAACATAAGCACCTTTCAGCCGTACTTCCCGGCCCGGACCCAGCCGGAAGAATTTCTTCGGAGGGTCTTCCATAAAATCGTCCTTTTCTATATACAATTCTCTGGAAAACCGCACTTTTCGGGTGCCACTCTCCGGATCTTCCGGATTGTTCTCAATTTCCATCTCCTCCGTTTTATCTTCCGGATAATTGGTAATAATTACCTTTACCGGATCGGTAACACACATTACCCGGGGGGCATGGGCATTCAGGTCTTCCCGGATACAATATTCCAGTAAGGCAAAATCGATGACGTTATCCCGTTTCGCAACGCCTACCCTTTCGGCGAAATTGCGGATGCTTTCCGGGGTAAATCCCCGGCGTCGAAGCCCCAGAATGGTAGGCATGCGCGGATCGTCCCAGCCGCTTACATATTTGCCTTCCACCAGTTCCAGCAACCGGCGTTTGCTCATTACCGTGTAATTCAGGTTCAGTCTGGCAAACTCAATCTGCCGGGGCCTTGGGTTAAAATCATCCAGTTGATCCAGAAACCAATCGTATAAAGGGCGGTGAATTTCAAATTCAAGTGTACAGATAGAATGGGTAATGCCTTCGATGGCATCGCTTAAGCCATGTGCCCAGTCGTAGGTAGGATAAATACTCCAGGCATTGCCGGTTCGGTGGTGTTCCTTAAATAAAATGCGATACATAATCGGGTCGCGCAGGTGCATATTGGGAGATGTCATGTCAATTTTGGCCCGTAACACTTTGGCTCCTTCGGCAAATTCACCATTTCTCATGCGTTCGAACAAATCCAGGTTTTCATCTACCGACCGGTTTCTGAAAGGACTCTCTTCCCCAGGTTCGGTGGGAACACCCCGCATTTTACGAATTTCCTCAATGGTACTGTCGTCCACATAAGCTTTACCATCTTTAATAAGCTTAACCGCGAACCGGTACAGATCTTCAAAATAATCGGAAGCATAAAACTCACGATCGTCCCAGGAAAAGCCCAGCCAGCGCACATCTTCTTTAATGGCATTTACATATTCTATATCTTCTTTGGTAGGGTTGGTATCGTCGAAACGCAGGTTGGTTTTTCCATTATACTTCTGTGCCAATCCAAAATTAAGGCATATGGATTTAGCATGACCAATGTGCAAATATCCGTTGGGTTCGGGAGGGAACCGGGTATGCACTTTTCCGTCATTCTTATTGTTTTTCAGGTCTTCCTCTACAATTGCCTCTATAAAATTTATTGAAGCTGGTGTTTCCGTATGATTCATGTCAGTATGATCCTTATCTGTTCCAATTTAAATCTCAAATAAAACGACACGATTTTGTTTTTCGTTACAATAGTATCGCTTTATTTGGATAAGGATGCAAATTACAGATAGTAATTGAAAAATTTTTAACAGAAAACGTTTTTTTTAGTGGCTTAGAAGTTGGATTGCTCCTTAATTTTACTTTCGCAGTGCCACAAACATACCTTTAAACCCTGAAGCCAGCTTGTCCTCAGCATAAATACTGGATCCCAGGTTGATGCGGGCTTTGCCAAATCTACGGAAGGAATTAAGGAAATCCTCTATCAGTTCATCAGTCGGTGGCTGACAGATCGCTTCAAAGTCGCTTTGGATGGTATTGAAAAAATCGATGTGGCTTTGCTGTATCAGGATTTTACATTTTTCTCCGGCCTCCTGCATAATTTTATATACCTGCGACCAACAGGCCATGATCAGCAAACTGCTGATGCTGCCACCAAACGCCTGCATTTCGTGGTTGAAATTATCTTCCAGCGAAGCACTCAGGGTTACAGGTCCGTCTTCGTAAGAAACGACCTGAAACCCCATTTTCCGGATCGATGGAATTTGTTCGTATAAATATTCCTGAAAGTCAAAGTTTGTCATAAAAGCTGGATTTACCATACCGCTCCGGGAATGGAAAGATAAATTAAACAGATCTAAAAAATGCCAGATTCATTAAAATACATCATGGATATAGTAATAATACGGTACATCCTCCATATGTTTACAATCTTCCCATCTTTTTTCATGATAACCATAATTATTGAATCAGGAAGTGCAAACAAACAGAAACAGGCAGGGTGATGAAAGGTAAAAGGGCGGTTCAGGGAAGTACGACAAGTGAGAATAGAATTCAACCCAAAAATACCTGGTTGCTGAATTTTATAAATATTATTTGGTTATTCAGACTGAAATGAAGCTGAATTTCTCCAATAGAATTTGAAATTATGCAGAATTACTCACGGGGAGGAAAATCTCCTCCCCCAATCCTGCTTTTATTGAATGTCAACCAGCTCCTGCACTTCAAGCCCTCCTTTAATTTTTTCTGCTTTTACTTCTCCGATATTGGGAGCGTAGTATTTTTTCTCAGCCACATCCGGTTCCAGCGGTGTCCACTCTTCTGTAACCAGACAGTTTGTGAAGGTTCCAAAGGGCGTTTTCACCGTTTCGCCCAGTTTGATTACCTTACCCCAGTCTTCGGCCTGATTGTGGTAATATTCCTGCCGGTAGGGTAATCCCAGAATTGGTTTTGCCGGCACGAGAATACCTGGTTTGGCGCCATCTACGCCGGCCTCCCAGGCACCTTCTGTGCTGACCACCTTTCCATTTTCTAACTCTTTGGTATCTTCTCCCATATACCATACATTTCCTTCTTGGTCTGTAACATACCAATCGTAAGTATCTTCAGTAATTTCACCATCTACCTTTAGCACATCATGGATTACGGTGCAGGCTACTCCTAAAATTGTTTTAGTTTCTCCGGTAAAGGTTACTTCTACTGTTTCTGTACCTTCATCCGTGGTGGTTTCGTATCGATACAATTTTCCCGGGGTCATGGGCCAATAGGGATTGGTGACGCTCTCCACAAAATTATCCGGATTAATGATGGGGTCATAATTTACATCCAGGGGACGGTTATCAGGAAGATCATCCTCTTTTTCGCAGGCAAAAAATAGGGTGCTTAGTACAAAGGGTACTAACCAGAATACTCGTTTTTTCATAGGTCATAGGTTTAAAAGTGATTGTGTCATCAGCTGCACGCGATACCTTAAGAAATGGTTGGTTCAGAAAGAAAAAAAACAGGGAAGCCAGGACATCAGTTCTCCCCCTCTTGCTGCCAATCTGATCCCAAATGGTTTGTGTAAATACTTACCTGAATCTGTCAATTTTCATAATATTTTATAACTGCGGACCTCTAAAACATGTAGGGCAGTAAAATCGTTAATTTTATGACAAAAGGTCATTTATTTTTAAATAATTAATATTTATTACCATGAAAATAAGATCAA
This sequence comes from Cyclobacteriaceae bacterium, assembly GCA_041745535.1. Lineage (GTDB taxonomy): Bacteria > Bacteroidota > Bacteroidia > Cytophagales > Cyclobacteriaceae > JBGTIS01. Next base: position 15,070 of record JBGTIS010000012.1, read on the forward strand.
TTCTTTTCATAAATGGTTTGATTGCCCTGATGTTGGGTTGCACTCCAAAACAGGCACAGGTAAAAACCAACTATGATAAAACCATAGATTTTTCAACTTATAATACCTATAAAATTCTTGAAACCAGCTACCTGGATTCTGCCGCTCCGGTGCAATCTGAGGAAAGCCAACAGTTTATTAATCAGGAGGTTGCAAGTCAATTGGAAAATAAAGGATTTCAGCAATCTGACGAACCTGATGTGCTGGTTCATGTAAAGGTCATGGTGGTTTCCAAAGCTCGAAAAAGACCAAGAACACCGCAGGACGGCCCCTATTATTTCGGACAGCGAAGATACAGTTGGTCGGCTTCTGACAGCATTCAGGTTGGGTACTACAAAGAAGGCACCTTATCGATTGATTTAATTGATACAGAACAGAATAAACTGGTATGGTCTTCAGCAGCCAAAGGGATTGTAGACGATAACTGGGAAGATGAAAAACAGGAGATAAAACAGGCTATCACCAACATGTTCGCGGATTTTCCACCTGAAAATCAGGAAACGGGACTTTCTTCCAAGAAAGAATAAATCCGCGGAAAATAGTTTTACCTGGCGATTCTGTAAAATGGAAAGGTCATAACACAAAAATCCCTGGTTTTAAACTTGTTCGCGCAAAATTTATTACCAGGGACTTCCAAAAAAATAATAAACCTACCCTAAAAATCTTTACTCTCCTGAATTTGTTCCGCCATGGTTAAATGTTCCTTCAAAGTAGGTAAGGTATTAGAAGCAAAAGCTTTTACATCCGGATCGTCCAGATTTTTAGCGGCTTTTTCAAAAGCATTTACATCTTTCTTGTGGTCTTTCACCATCTGATCAATGTAATCTTTATCAAAATCCGCGGCTTCTTTTTCTGTGAAGTTATCATAGTCTTTCTGGTGCTTGTCGCTTATGGTAGCGGGCAGGGTAATGCCTTTCGCCGAAGCCAATGCTTTTAACTGTTCATTGGCCTTTCCGTGGTCAGTCACCATTTGTGGCGCGAAATCCTTTACAGCCTGCGTTTGCGCTTTTTGTCGCGCCAGTTTACCCAGTTCTACTTCATACATGCCGCCACTGGCGGCTTCTATCATGAAATCAGAATTATCGTCCAGGTTATTGCTAATCTGCCTGTTCTGATTTTCAGTTGCTTCAGCGTTGTTTTCCTAGGCATCGCGCTCCTGTTGGGTTGTAGAATCACAAGCTGTAAGCATAGTTACAAATGACCATCGTTAGCAAACTAAAAATTGATGTAGTTCTCATAAACTTAAAAAGTTTGATTTGTGATGGATAATAAACCAAATCTGAACACTTTGTTTTAAAATGTTACCATAATATCAGGTTTATTAATGCCTGATATTACATATCTTTTTTATCCTCCATCTGTTCTGCCATATTCAGATGTTCTTTCAGGGTGGGCAATACCGTGGAAGCAAAGGATTTTACATCCGGGTCATCCAGATTTTTGGCTGCCTTTTCAAAAGCATCCACATCACTTTTATGGTCTTTTACCATTTGTTCCATGTAGTCTTCATCAAAATCAGATACTTCTTCTTTATTAAGCTCATCCAGTTTTTTCTGCTCTTCGTCACCTAAGGTTGAGGGAATAGCGATTCCTTTGGAAGTAGCCAATGCCTGTAGCTTTTGATTGGCCTGTGAATGGTCGGCCTCAATTTTAGCGGCCAGGTCCTTTATTTCCTGAGAAGTAGCTTTTTGCTGGGCCAGTTTGGCGGCCTCTACCTCATACAAGCCACCGCTGGCAGCCTCAATTAAGAATTCAGATTCATCCTCAAGGTCATCGCTGATGCCCTCATTTCGTTCTTCCGCTACCTCCGTACTGCTTTCCTGATTAGGGTTCGAGTTACAGGCATACATGATGGTTCCCAGCATAAAAAACCCTAAAAAATAAAAAATTGGTTTTGTTCTCATAGCTTTAAAAAGTTGGTTTAGTAACTCTAAACTAAAAAGATAAAAGAATGTTTAAATTTAATTGTATAAGTATGTAAAACAGAAAAATTAGTTCACTGGAAACAATAGCATTGGCTGGATAAAGCGATAAACGCGCTTAAAGGCTGGTAGAACAATATTTGCAATAAACAGCGTCCGCATCATGCCCTTCGCGCAGGCAATGCGGACAAACCCGGGTACTGGCAGGCTTTTGGGCCCGGGTCAGTTCTGAGGTAACAATACCGGTGGGAACCGCGATAATGCCATATCCCATAATCATGATAAATGAAGCCAGCGTTTGCCCCAGCACCGTTTGGGGCGCGATATCGCCATAACCTACGGTGGTGAGGGTAACAATAGACCAGTAAATACTGATAGGAATGCTGGTAAACCCATGAGCGGGTCCTTCTACCAGATACATTAACGTTCCGGTAATGATCACAATACTGATAACTGCCAGCACGAAAACGGTAATTTTATGGAAACTGGCCCGCAATGCCCGCTTCAGAATATCAGCTTCACCCAGATACCGGCTCAGCTTAAATATTCTGAATACGCGCAACAGACGAATGATGCGGACCGCCAGAAAATACTGGCTTCCCACCAGAAATATACTCAAATAGGTAGGTAAAATGGCCAGAAGGTCTATAATACCCAGAAAACTAAATATATAGCTAGACGGATTCCTGATCACATAAATTCTGGACAAGTACTCAATCGTAAACAGAATAGTAAAAATCCATTCAATGGTTCTTAATACTTCGCCAAACTGTGCCTGAATACTGCTTACACTTTCCAGAATTACCGTAAGAATACTAAGAAGAATGGCCCAGAGCAGGGTAATATCAAAGGCTTTTCCGGCCGGAGTTTCAGCTTCAAAAATTATTTCGTATAACTCTTCTTTAAAAGTATGTTTAACCACAAAATCAGATTTATGGATAGAATTTCCCTTTAAAATTCTCTAACCTTTATATTTCTGTAAGAAACTGTATTACCATGGTCCTGTATAAGAATATGTCCAGCGGCAATCTGACCGAATTTTGGGTAATCTTTATATTTACTATATCCCACCAACGCAGGAAATATCGGGTCGAACCGGTTGAATTCCACCACCTTAAAGTTATTTAACCAATGTTCTACATGGCCATCTTTCACCACAATGCGAGCGCGGTTCCAGGCTCCCACCCCATTGAATGGCACATTTGATCCGGGATTTGAAAGATTTTCGGCCGGGATAAGGTCGTACAGTGAGCTTAATGTCCGGTTTCCGTTTACTCCCATTTTTGCATCCGGATGTACTTCATTATCTAACACCTGATACTCGAGCCCGATTACAGAACCTTTGGTTTTAATCAACTCAGGGTCCACAAAATATTTAATACCGCTGTTAGCACCTTCTGTAATTTTAAAATCGATGATCAATTCGAAATTACTGAAAAGCTCCTGGGTAATAATGTCGCCCCCCCGGCCAGCTTCTTCGCCACCGGATTCCAGCACAGTAAGCACACCATTTTCCATTTCCCAACCCTGAGTTGGAAACTGATCCTGGGTAGCACCCCGCCAGCCTTTGGTGGTTTTTCCATCCCACAACATTCTCCATCCTTTTCTTATTTCATTGTCTGTCAGCGAATTAGCTACGTAATTGTAAACCGGAACTTCAGGATCATCTTTCCATTTGGAAACGGCCAGATCGGTGGTTTTAATTTTAATGTTTTTCCACTGAACCTGGGTACCTTCTCTTTGTTTATCATCGCCAATAGAATGCACCTGCAGGGCGATAAATCCGGAATCATCCATATCGTCGATCACACTGGCACATTGTACACCGTTAATCCAGGTGCGCAAGGTATCTCCAATAGCTTCAATGTGGTAGGTATTCCATTGCCCGACTACAAAAGCTTCCTGTCCTTTCTTATTTTCGGTCAGGGGATAGAGCCAGCCCCTTCTGGCTTCGTCATAAATGCCACCACTGTAACTTCGGGCACTGGGATCAATTTCTACCTGATATCCGTGAACCCGACCATCACGGTAATCAGCTTTGCTCTGGCTTCTGATTTGTATACCAGAATTTAATAAGGGGTCTACCAGCACATCAACCTCCATAATAAAATCGCCGTAGGGTTGTTTGGTGGTTAAAAAACTGTTTGGTGTTTTTAATTTTGAAATGCCCACAATGGCATCATTTTCAATTTTGTAGGATGCTTCACCATTCAGTTGCTTCCAGTTTGAAAGGTCTTTCTTATTGAATAATTCTGTCCACCCTTCATCCTGCGCGATGGCAGTAACTACTGAAAAGAAAAACAGAAGGATAAATGGTAAGATTATTTTTTTCATGATATCAATGTTAGGATGCTTTAATTTATATGGTTTGAAAATCCGGTAGCCAACCAAAATTTCAAAACTGAGAATATTTAGTCGCAACCTAAAAAAAATTTTTCTTTTTCATACCATTTTTCTGATTTCATAAAAAAGTAATAGGTGTTAAAAAAAAACTTCAGCGTATCGCCAAAGTTCTTCTCCTCTAAACAATTACCAGCAGTTAGCTAAACAATTGAGTTTCATCGTTTAAAAAATTTAAAAGGTTACCAATACATTTCACTATTTATATCAACAGCCGAACGGTTCTTTGGTTTACTGAACAAAAAAAATCGCTCAAAACAAGCCAAAATACATCTCACCACTATTTCATATAATTTTATTTATGCATAGCAGAACTAGCTCAAATAATACTTATAAATTTTATGGTGCCAAGTAGCCCGGTCCAGCATAAGAAGATAAATCAGAAAACCTGAATTAATCAGTAAGCAGCAGTTTAGACTGATTTCGAATGCCCCGCATGGCTTTTTCCTGGATAACCTGCTCAACGGTTCGCTTCTGTATTTTGCTTTCGAGCCACGAAATAATGTCGAAATAAATAAAAGCCCGCTTTTCATAAGGGTCTACCAGGGTTAGCAGTTGCGACCGGAGGTGCTCGAACCGGTTGATCAGTTCACCTTCAGTAGTTTCCTTGTTCAGGTTTCTTAAAAAACTCAGAATGTATTTCTGATAGTTGCCCAGGTCGTCTTTTTTCAGTAAAAACCTGAAAGTAGACTTAATATAGTAGTCTATTATATCGGTATTCCCCAGTTCATACTGGCAAATCAGGTTCAATATACGGGCGAAACAGTGGATATCTTCCCGAAGGTCGAAGTTCTGCTCATTGATAATTTTCTGAAGCCAGAAAGTTGCTTTGCGGTAATTGCTATCGCCCAGGTACATGCAGGCAAACTTGTAATAAAAAATAATCCCTGAATGTTTTCCGGATTGTTCCGTAAACTGGTCGATCCCCTCTTCTATCTGGTTAATCAGTTTAATGCCACCACTAAAATCGCCTGTTAAAAAGTGTTTATTGATTTCGTGAATGGTGATGTATTTATATAACATCAATTTGATGTTCTCATTAAATTTTACGGCCTGCATGTTGTAAATAGATTTCAATTTACTGATGCATTCCATAAACTCATGGTATTTCTGCAAACGGCTCTGGGTAATCATCAATTTGTTAATTCCCCTGATGTAAGCATCTATTTTGAGTGGTATAAA
>JBGTIS010000013.1:0-2566 GCA_041745535.1 Cyclobacteriaceae bacterium
TTTAGCGAGCACTACGTGTACGGGTTCAAACAGATTTCTGAAGTAGCGGTAAAAGCGCTGAGTCCCGGCATCAACGACCCCGGCACGGCGCAGAAGGCGATTGATCTGCTTTGTATTTTATTGCTTGAAAAAATGAAACACTGGGGCACCGATAACATAGCAGACAGCAAAGGCACTATTCGGGTAATTGGCAAAGAAGTGACACTGGAAAGGCTGTTGCAAACCTATGTGATGCCCATCCATCATTTTGGAAAAGAAGACATACAGATTGTTGCCCATATGCTGAAAGCATTTAAAAACATCCTCGCAGCCTGTAGTGGAAATCAGAAAGAATTTGAGGTAGTGATGTTATACCTCAAAAGTGTGATCACAGATGCAGGACAATCTATTGAGAACGTTACAGAACGAAAACTAATCAATACAATTATTTCCGAAATTAATCAGCAGATTGGCAAAGATGTTTTAGTACCATTATAACGCGCTCAGCTCATAATAGCAATTTGTTTCCTACCAGGTCTATACCTGTAGTTTCAGATTTGAACTAACCTGTGCCTGAACTATGGTATGTTCTGTTTCCCCTTTGGTTTCTTCCGCTTTTGCCAGAAGTGTTTCCTGTTCCAGCACTGCTTGTGCCTGAACAAAATGCCGCCTTTCGTGGTGCAGCAACATATTGACCGCATCCTCAATGGTGAAAGTGACAAACTTGGCTACCGGTGAGCAGAAAATCGCTTTTTCAGTGTCGATGGTCTCTGTTTTTTCTATCAGCGCAATCAGTTCTTTCTGATGTTGCAGAAAGTCGGCGATAATGCTTTTCGGATAAGTAGCTGTAGCAGGTCGGAATATCTGTGGGGCATCCAGTTTGCGGGTCGATTCAGGGTTTAAGGAGTCTACCAGCGCTTTCCCAAAAAAGTTGGTAACCGCGGGGAAACTTTTCCACAACGAGTCATTACAATTCCCCTCTATCAAGTCCTTCATACACGAAAAATAAGCCTTGTTGGTAATCATAATATGATCAAAACACTGCGCTATGCTCCATTGGTTTTCCTCGGGTTTCCAGTTTAACCGCGATTCTGTTAAGTTTCCAAATACTTTTTCGGTTTCAGTAGCAATTTCCTTTGCCTCTTCCACCCATTTACTAATTTTCTCCATACCCATTTGGTTACAATCACTGTGCTAATTTCGTAGGATTTATGGAAGTGCCAAATCCGAATGATCAGTTTTAAAAAAAAGTAGTTTGGGCGGAGGATCTAGGGGTAGGAAAAAATAAAAAAAGGATCGGGTGAGGATCCTCTCAAATGTGCCGAAGGTGGGACTCGAACCCACACGGACTTGCGTCCACACGCCCCTGAAACGTGCGCGTCTACCAGTTCCACCACTTCGGCCGGTAACAAAATATTTCCGCAAATGTAATCAAATCTTTCAGATCATCGCAAGGCATTGGATAAAATTTCAGGATAACAAAATCAAACTGGACGATAGCAGCAACGTGGACAAAATAAATTTTATTATATTCAGAAAATTAAAAAGGCTTCCCTATTTTTATTTTTAAATTGCCTGTAACACTTGAATGTTGATTGCACTTGATTAAGAAATTATTTTCAAAAGATTTTATATTCTCTGTTTTGACAGGTATCCTGGGCGCGCTTTCCGTTTTTCTAATTGTAGAAGTAATTTCATTTTCTAAACCGGAAGCCAATTTTATGTTAGACGATAACCTGCTGCTGCATCTTATTATCGCTTTTTATTTTGCCCTTGCTATTTTCCCTTTGGTTGTGATGAAAGTGTGGTTGCGCGAACAATTGAGCTTTGGGAAAGCCTTTCGGATTGCCGCTTTTATTAATACGGCTTACATTTTAACTTTTCTCGCCATCTATCTGCTGATGGGTACCCGGTTCAACTTCTGGTCGGTACTGGGGTTACTGCTGTTAGCCCTTCTGTTTGGTTTGATTTTCGCCCTCACCATGGCCCGAATGGTAACCTCAAAAATAAAGTGAAACATAGCAAAAGCATTGCCTTTTGGCACTGCGGTTGGTTTCTTCATCAAAATTTCATCATGACCTGTTACCTTAGCGTGTCGATTCGCGGATCAGCTTATTTGTTTTACGGGTATATCAACCTGATAAAAACCTTATACCAACCTGCTAAGTTTATTATTTAGATACACCTTAAACCAATCAGGGCCAGGGCAACTTTTGTGTGCTAGGTTGCCCAACTATTGTAATAACGTATGAATGTATTGATCGTAGAAGACGAAAAGCAACTGGCCGATGAAATACAGACCTTTCTTACCAAAGAAGGGTACCTGTGTGAGGTAAGCCATACCGGTAAAGAAGCTTCGCAGAAAATTTATGTAAATGAATATGATTTCGTGCTTCTCGACCTGGGATTGCCCGATTACGAAGGCTTAGAGATTTTAAAGGAAGCGATGAAAGAGAAAAAAGAAACCGCTTTCATTATCATCACTGCCCGGGGCGAGATCAAAGATAAGGTAAAAGGGCTGGATTTAGGCGCCGACGATTATTTGCCCAAACCTTTCTCTTTGCTTGAATTGAACTCCCGTATTATG
>JBGTIS010000014.1:0-31521 GCA_041745535.1 Cyclobacteriaceae bacterium
GCTTTGCCCGGAGTAAATGTGTTGGTAAAAGGTACTACTACCGGCACTGTAACTGATACCGATGGTAACTACCAGATCACGGTACCAGAAGGGTCTAATGTATTGGTTTTCTCCTCTATTGGTTACACCAACCAGGAAATTGAAATCGGCAACCGCACTACCATCAATGTTAACCTGAAAGAAGATATTCAGTCATTAAGCGAAGTGGTGGTAGTAGGTTATGGTACACAGGAACGAAAAGAAATTACCAGTGCGGTTACCAGCGTTACACCCGAAAGTTTTAACAAAGGAAATATTACCGATGTGGCCCAACTGGTACAGGGTAAAGTAGCGGGATTGTCGGTATCCAGAGCTGGTGGCGATCCGAATAATAATTATACAATTCGCCTCCGGGGCCTTTCTTCACTGGGCTCAAACACCGAACCGCTGGTGGTAGTGGATGGGCAAATAGGCGCCGACCTGAATAGTGTGGACCCGAATGATATTCAGAGTATAGACATTCTGAAAGACGGTTCGGCAGCAGCCATTTACGGTACCCGCGGTTCGGCAGGCGTTATTCTGATCACGACCAAAACAGGCGGTAAAGAGGGCGTTACCCATGTCGACTATAACGGATACATTTCTACCGAATCACCTGCGCGACTGGTAGAAGTGATGGACGCGGCAGAATTTCGGCAACTGGGTATTGGGAACGACAGAGGCGCCAGCACCAACTGGTACGATGAAATTACCCGGACGGCTGTATCGCATACCCACAATATCTCGCTGTCGGGATCGTCCAAAACTAGTACAAGTTATCGGGCTTCTCTGAATTTTAGAGACATACAGGGGGTAGCTATCAAAACAGGATTTGAAAGATTAAATGGCAGGTTAACCCTGCAGCAAAGAGCGCTTAACGACAAGCTTGTATTTAATCTGAATATCGCCTCTACCAGAAGCAATTCGGACCTGGGATGGAGCGATGCCTTTAAATACGCCGCCATTTATAATCCTACCGCACCGGTACATACTACCGATCCTTTGTTTAACCTGGCCGGAGGCGGATATTTTGAAGAAAATTTCGTGGATTATGCCAATCCAGTAGCTGTGCTGAGACAAAATTCTAATCAACAAACCGCTAAAAAAACCAATATCCTGTTTTCAGCGGAATACGAAATAATTAAAAACCTTAGGTTCCTGATGAGATACGGACAGGAATCGGGTAATACGTACAGATCGGTTTACCTTCCAAAAAATGCCTTCTATTTGCCTACCCTGGAAGTAACAGGCCGGAGTTTCAGCGGATTTACCAAAAGTGGCTATGGCGTTAAAAGAGACGATGAATCTTTTGACCAGTTGTTCGAATCGATTCTTACTTACGACCAGGCGCTGGGAGATATTGACTTTACGGCATTGGCGGGGTATTCGTATCAGGCCTTTAACGATGAGGGTTTGGAAATGGCAGGAGGTGGATTCTTAACCGATAAAACCAGCGAAAACTTATCCTCAGCCCGTGATTTTGCCAATGGCATGGGCCGGGTTTTTAGCTATAAAAATGGTAGTCGGCTGGTAGGTTTTTTCGGAAGAATTAATCTGAATTATGATAACACTTATTTTCTTTCGGCCAGCTACCGCAGAGAAGGTTCTACCATGTTTGGTGAAAATAACAAATGGGGCGATTTTCCTGCCATTAGTGGTGGTATCGACCTTTCCAGATTGGCACCCATCCCCTGGGCAAGCAACCTGAAACTCAGGGCCAGCTACGGAATTACGGGTGCATTGCCGCCTAATCCCTATTTATCGCTTCAGACGTTACAGGCAGGTACTGCCCTGTTTTATTCAGGAAATGATGGTTATGTAAGTTCTTTCGGCCCTGAACGCAACCCAAACCCCAACCTGAGGTGGGAAAGAAAAAAAGAGTTTGACCTGGGGCTTGACTTTGTGATGTTGGATGACCGCCTAACGGGTACCATCGACTATTTCAACCGTACTACCAACGACCTTATTTTTGAGGCACAGGTACCTGTACCACCAAATCTGGTACCCACTACCTGGTTGAATATCGGAAGGCTTGAAAGTAGCGGATTTGAATTTGCGCTGGGTTATGACGTCATCAGTAAGAACGATTTTAACTGGAATACTTCTTTAAATTTTACTACCTATAGTATTAAACTTGCCGACCTGGATGCTGATGAAGGCAGTGCGTCTATCCCGCCTGCCAACCTGGGCACACCGGGTCAGGAAGCTACCCAGATTGCCCGTGCTATTCCTGGCGAAAAACTTGGCATCCTGTGGGGACTGACCTACGAAAGGATTGATGAAGCCGGCAAATTTGTATTCAAAGATTTAAACAATGACGGCACCATTACTACAGACGATCAGGGGAAGGTAGGCAATGGACTGCCCGACTTTGAATTCGGATGGAATAATAGCCTGACTTTCAGAAACTGGGATCTTAATTTCTTTTTCCGTGGCGCTATCGGACATGATCTGGTAAACAGCTACCGCGCGTTTTATGAAAATCCCCGGGTAGCTACCAGCTATAATGTAGTAAAAACCAAATACTACAATCCTGATTTGGATGACTCACAGGCATTCAGCAGCTTATTTGTAGAAAATGCCTCATTCGTAGAGTTGGACAACGCAACGCTGGGCTATACGGTAGCTTTACCTGATGAAGGTGTATTAAGAAGTTTGCGGTTATACCTTTCCGGACAAAACCTGTTTATGATCACCGATTATACCGGTCCGGATCCGGAAGTTCGTTTTCAGGATCGGTCTCTTCAGGATGGCCGGTATGCCAATGTAGTGCTTACTCCTGGTATCGACAGAAGAGAAACCTGGCTGTGGGCCAGATCTTTCACCTTTGGGGTTAATGTTGGATTCTAATTTTATTGAAAATGAAATTTAAAACAAATAATATGAAAACGATTGGCAAGAAAGTGCTGCTGCTCAGTATATTGCTCGGACTTACCGTGCCTTCCTGTACCAATTTGGATGAAACTGAATTGCTATACGATGAAGTAACTTCTGACGATTTCTATAAAACTGACGAAGAACTGACCTCTGCCGTAGGCGATGCCTATACCCTGTTGTTTACTTTTTACCAGAACAACAACATGATGCCTTTAAACGAGGTAACTTCCGACGAGATAATGGTTCCGACGCGCGGTGCCGACTGGGGCGATGGAGGCCATTGGGTAAGGTTGCACAAACATACCTGGACGCCGCAGGATAGCCGGATTACCCAGGGCTGGGAATATTTTTTCAATGGTGTGAATACCTGTAACCGGCTATTGGCCATACTGGAACCTATCGGCACGCCGGAAGCTGACGCGATAGTTGCTGAGTTGAAATGTTTACGGGCTATTTATTACTACTGGCTTATGGATTTGTATGGAAATGTCCCCATCAGCACTGATTTTACAGCCACCGAGCCACCCGCTAACAATACCCGGCAGGAAGTATATAATTTCGTAGAAAAGGAATTAACTGAAAATGGCCCGCTGCTGGCTAAAACCGGTCCTACGGAAGAAGCTACCTATGGCAGGGTTAATTATTATGTGGTGCAGGCTGCCCTGGTAAAATTATACCTGAACGCGGAAGTATATACCGGCACGCCGCAATGGCAGAAAGCCCTGGATGCCAGCGATGAAATTATCAATTCAGGCATGTATAATTTAACAACCAATTACAGAGATAATTTTGCTAAAGATAATAAGGGTTCAAGCGAGTTTATCTGGGCTATCCCATTTGACGAGGTATTTGCCCAGGGGTTCCATCTGCCCATGATTACGCTGCATCCTGAAAGCCAGAAAACGTATAATATGACTTCCCAGCCGTGGAATGGCTTTACTTCTATACAGGAGTTTTACGAGTCGTATACCGATCCGGCACAAAACCCTGGTCCGCAGGGCGAAGTGGTAGGTTCTGCTCCTGACGGCGCGCTTACTACAGGTACCCTGGATGGCCGCTTGAGTAATTTTCTGGTAGGCCCGCAATATGCTGCCGATGGCACCCTGTTGCAGGATGGCGGCGCGGATACCAACGATCCGAATGGGCCGCCTATTACTTTTACGCCTTATATGAATGAACTGGAACCCAATGCCTGGCGGCAATCCGGCGCGCGAATTGGTAAATGGGAGTTTTACAATGGAATGGGGCAGTTTTTAAGCAACGATTTTGCTATTTTCCGCTATGCCGATATCCTGTTATCGAAAGCAGAAGCCCGGGCTAATTTGTTTGGTTATGGCGATGTAGAGGCTTTGATGCTGGTGAATCAGATTAGAGAAAGAGCCGGTGTGGATCCATTTACTACGCTGGATGCTAACAAATTATTAGCAGAAAGAGGACGTGAATTATTCGCTGAAGTACACCGGCGGGTCGATCAGATTCGGTTTGGAACATTTAATGATGCCTGGAGATTTAAAGATGCCGATCTGGATAAACATGTTAATATTTTTCCCATACCCGAAACCCAGATTAATACCAATCCTAACCTGAAACAAAATCCGGGTTATCCGGGAGGTCCGGGATAAGGCATATAAAACAATGCGTTTTTACTGTTTTATATAGCTACTAAATATTTACAGTAAAAGTAAATAATAGTGAAAAAGTACATGTACAGAAATCAGAGGCAGGATATAACAGGAAATCCTGCTTCTGGTTTCAAACCCTGGATAACCATATTTTGAGATATCTGATCGTTTTTTTTATACTGTTGGGTTGTACAAAACCCTCAGCATACCAGGAAATGGTAGACCGGGAACTGGCCAAAGGCATCCGGGTAGACAGTCTTTTTATGGGCATTAGGCTGGGTATGACCCAAAAGGAATTTTTTGCCTATTGTTGGGAAATGAACAAGCAAGGGATATTTACCGATGGTCCGGGCAATATGTCAGTTGAGTATGAGATCAAAGAGCTGAAATATCTGGCTTTCATGCATTTCTATCCTGATTTCTATGAAAATAAGATTTATAAAATGCCTGTAAAGTTTAGTTACAAAGGCTGGGCGCCCTGGAACAAGCAACTTTTTGCGGATAGCCTGCAACTGGATGTACTTCGGTTATACAAAAAATGGTATGGCGATGGATTTATCAAAATCACGAATCCCGATAAAGGGGACTTATACGTAAAAGTAGACGGCAACCGACGGATTATCATTTCCCGTTACGACGACCTTCATGTAATGGTGATGTATGCTGACTTACTGCTTGATCAGGAACTTCAGAAAAATCAATTTATCAGCCGTTAGTATCTTAGTTTTCCCCTAATGATTATTCATACCGTAAACTATCCACTGGGTTGCGGCGGGCTGCTTTTAATGCTTGCCCACTTACAGAAAGGAAAGCAATGGTCAACACCAAAAGGCTAGGAAGAGCGTAGAGCCACCATTGTATTTCAGTTCGGTACACAAAATTGTTCAACCATTCTACAGCGAGGTAATTAGCAATCGGAATAGCAATAATAATGGCTATCAAAATGAGTTTCAGGTAATCTTTAGTCAGTAAAATCAGGATGTTACTGATGGAAGCTCCTAATACTTTTCTGATTCCGATTTCCTTGATGCGCTGGGTGGCATGAAAAGTAACCAATCCTAGTAAACCGAGCAGTGCCACTATACCAATTAACCAAGTAAACAGGTTAATGAGTTGACCGGTTAAAATTTCATTATGATAGAGCTGGTTGTAATGGGCATCGAAAAAGAAATAGTCAAAGGGAAGATCGGTAAAGGTGCTCCATTGCTTTTCAATATAAGCCAAAGTTTTCTGTACGTTACGGCTGCTGACGCGTACAGAGATAAAATTATTACCCCAGGATTGGGGTGAAAATTCAGGTAACAACAGCATGGGTTTGATGGCCATATGCATAGAGGCATAATGAAAATTTTCCGTTACCCCCACTACCGTATAAGTCGTACCGTCTTCCCCGTACAATTGGATTTTCTTACCGATAGGCTCTTTCCATCCAAACTCATCAGCAGCCTGCTGGTTGATCACCGCAGCAAAGGAATCGGTTGCATATTGGGTAGAGAAAAAACGGCCTTCCCGCATCTTGATACCATAGGTATTTGCGAAATCTTCATCGGTCCAGCTAAATTCCAGGGCCATATTTTTCGTGCCTTCCGGATAGAACTGCACATTATTAAACTCTTCACCGGGTATGCTATTCGAAGCGGAAACTTGAGAAATACTGTTATAATTGCTAAGTTGCTGATTAAAAAGGCCTGCACGTTTACCCAGCACAGCGCTGTTTCGTAATACCAGTACATTTTCTTTGTTGAAACCTAAATTTTGATTCTGTATGAAATCAATTTGCTGACCAATTACCAGGGTACCGATCACCATCATATAACAGATGGCAAACTGGAAGACAATCAGCCCATTTCGGAAACTGGTTTTTTGTCGTGTTTTCTGAAGTTTACCGGAAAGCACTTTGACCGGCTCCATGCTCGTAAGGTAAAAGGCCGGATATATACCCGAAAGCAAAGAAACTATTAAAGTAAGCACAAGCAGCAGGGGCAACGTTAACCAATTGCCAAAGTAATCAATATGCAACGATTGACCGGTCAGCCTTTTCAGTAAGGGAAAAGCGGCTTCACAGATAAGTAGTGCCAGTAGCACGGAGGTGAGGCAGATAAAAAATGATTCGCCCAGATGTTGAATGACCAATTGTTTTCTGCTGGAACCCATTACTTTTTTTACGCCAATTTCTTTGGCCCTGGATAAAGACTTGGCGGTGGTGAGATTGATAAAATTAATACACGCAAGGATGAGTACCAACAATCCGGCTGAAGAAAATATATAGATATAAGTGATACTGCCATTGGGTTCAAATTCGCCATTAAGGTGCGATTTCAGGTGAATATCCGTGAGCGATTGTAAAAACGACCCCCACCGATTGCCTTCTGCCCACCATTGGTCAAAATTTTCAAAGCCAAGGTGTTTACGATAAACTTCGGGCAAAGCAGCTTCCACATTTTCAGCAGAAGCACCTTCTTTTAGCAGAATATAGGTAGATAAATAGTTGTTTTGCCAGTTATCCTCATTGATGTAGGAGAGTTCTTTCGTGGAGATCAGAAAATCAAAATGAAAGTGAGAAGCTTCCGGAACATCCTGTAGTATGCCTTCAATTTCAAAAGGTGTATCTTCTTCATTATCGGCGAAAAACAAGGTCTTTCCAATAATCTGTTGTGTATCCCAGTTTCTACCAAAATATTTTTCTGCTGAGGATGCTGTAATCAGTATCTTCCCTTTTTCCCGAAGCACTGTTGCCGGATTACCTGCCAACAGTGGAAAACTAAATATATCAAAAAAGGTAGAATCGGCAGCATAGATCCTCTTTTCTTCCAGTGACTTTACAACCTGTCCATTCTCAATAATTTTGATGAAAATACTCTCCAGATTTTCCACCCGGCAGGCACTTTCTATTGGTGAAATATCCTGCATGAGTGTAGGCGCCAGTTGGGGTGTGGTATAAGTTTGCCGAAACTCCGAATCTCCAAGTTTACCAAATACTCCAACTCTGGAAATTCGATCTGCTTTTTCATGAAAACGGTCGTACGACAGTTCATGCTGCACATACAGAAAAAGCATGATACTTACAGCAATCCCGATTGAAAGACCGAACAGATTAATAAATGAGAATAGCTTATTCTTTAAAGCATTTCTCCAGGCAAGTGTTATATAGTGTTTTATCATATATTTTGAAGTAGATGTTACTGCTTACTCATATTTTAAACTATCCACCGGATTTTGCCGGGCTGCTTTGATGGTTTGTCCACTGACTGACAACAAAGCAATCAGCAATACCAAAGCACTGGGAATGGCATACAACCACCAATGTATGTCAATGCTGTAAGCAAAGCTTTGGAGCCAATCGGTAATGAAGTAGTTGGCCAGAGGAATAGCAATCACAAAGGCAATCAGTATTAATTTGATGTAATCTTTGGATAGCAGGAGCAAAATACCAGATACCGAAGCTCCCAACACTTTCCGTATACCAATTTCTTTGGTCCGTTGCAGGGTAGTATAAGATGCCAGTCCAAACAAACCCAGCCCTGCAACGAATAAAACCAATAGGGCGAAAAAGGTGAAAAGCCGGTTAAACCTGATCTCAGCCTGATACTGATGGTCAAAAAAATTATCTAAAAAGAAGTAATCGAAGGCATTACCCTCATAGTAATGCAGGTAAGTGGTTTCAATGGTTTGCAGCAGGTGGTGAAGGTCATTGTATGCATTGAAAGAAGCAGGGTCAATTTTGACTGAAATGTAGTTTTTTTCAGAATGGTCAACCACAAATAACAAAGGTTCATAAGCCTGCGCCACAGAATGCTGGTGGTAGTTCTTGATGATACCAATGATTTCCCTTTCCTCTCCTATGGCAGATACTACCTTTTGCTGGAGTGCCGCTTCCGGATTACTGAAACCCAATAAAAATGCTGCTTCTTCATTCATCAGCATTGTTTCTCCCTGCATATCCTTTTGATTTTCAGAAGAAAAATTTCTGCCTACCAGCAACGTTGCCTGATAAGTATCTATAAAGTGAGTATCTACTTTCATGGTAGCGATGGTATGCGCATTTTCCCATGCTTCCTGGCTGGGCTTATACATCGAAATATTTTTCACATTGGTTCCTGGTACCGCACTCGTCACACTCACAGATCTGACAGCAGGTTGTTGTAACAAGGTTTGTCTGAATGCCTCCATATGGTTATCGGTATTTTCTGCCGCTGAGGTGACGGTTGGGCCATGCAAAACGAGTATTTGTTCCAGATTTACGCCAAGATCTTTATTGCGCATAAAGTGTATTTGTTCAAATACGATCAGTGTTCCCGCGATCAGGGCAACAGAAGCCACATACTGCACGATCACTAATCCTTTTCTCAAAACAATTCCCCGGGAAGAGCCTTTAAAGTTTCCTTTCAATACAGTTGCAGGTTTATAATTAGAAAGCACCAAAGCAGGATAAAAACTGGATAACAGGGGACCCAAAAAAAGCAAGAATAAAAGCATAGGAATGATAAATGGGCTTATCCACAGTACATTGGGTAGGGAAGAAGTAGCAAAAAAATGAGTAAAGGGCAACAACAGGTAGTAGAGCAAAAAACCGAACAATAAAGCCATCGCGTTGATCAGAAAAGATTCGGATAAAAACTGTTTGACCAACTGCCACCGTTGAGAACCCATTATTTTTCTGATGCCCACTTCTTTGGCGCGTTCCAAAGATCGGACGGTGGAAAGGTTGATGTAATTGATGTAGGCAATGAGTAATACAATGATCGCCACCATGCTGATGAATTGAACCGTAGTTATATCTCCATTGGGCGATAGCTCATCCTGAAATTTAGAATATAAATGAATATCTCTCAAGGGTTGCAGGTAAAATAGCAAGGCAGCATTGTTCCAGCTTTTGAGTTTCTCACCCATATATTTTTCTGCTGCACGATTGATTTTTGCTTCCAGATCCGAAATATTAGCTGTTGGATTTACTCTCAGATAGGTGTAAAATCCGGGCCACCCCCAGTTCTCTTCCAGGGGAATCATACTGGTGGCTTCTAACCTTTCCAGGGTAGAAAAAGAGAGAAGAAAATCAAAATTCAGATGAGACTGCGCTGGTAAATCTATTACGACAGCACTGATGGTAAAAATAGCTTCATTCTCACCATCATGCCAATAAAGGGTTCGCCCGATAGGGTTGATACCTTCTCCAAAATATTTGATAGCTGTCTGTTTGGTAATAACGGCTGTGTTCGTCTGGCGAAGAGGTTGCTGGCTGCCATAGATCGTTTGCGGGGAAAAAATATCGAAAAAGGAAGAGTCTGCGAAATAGATGTGTTCTTCATTGAAACTTTGGGTAGCTTTTCCATCATCAAAACTGATGGTGCCGGAGGTAGGGTGAATTCTGGCGACGGCCAGTACTTCAGGAATTTCATGCTGTATTACCGGAGTTAAGGGACTATAGACGGCTGCTGATTGACTCTTCAGTTCGCCTTTTTGATAAAATTCATGGGTTACCCGGTAAATATTTTCACTTTGATAATGAAAACGGTCAAAACTTGTTTCAAAGGTCACATAGTTGACAAGCAGCAGGCAGGCAGTCATTCCTATGACCAGGCCCAGTATATTGATCAATGAGAAGAACTTGTTTCTCCACAAGGTTCGCCACGCGATTTTGAAGTAGTTTTTAATCATAATTTTTAAGATTTAGCGAAGCGCGTTTGTATTTTTATATTCGTAACATAAACTATCCACCGGATTTTTCTAAGCGGCTTTTACGGTTTGCCTGCCAACTGAAAGCAGGGCAATATCCAATAAGATCCAGATAAATGAATTATCCTGCCAATCCTTTCATCCTAAAAATCCCGAGGCTGATAACAAGTAACAAACTTCTCTACAAAGAACCTTAATATTTGCAGGGAAGTGCTGCTATTTTGCAGCAAAACACATTACATTGTATGGAGCATGGGCTGTTGCCCTGTATGTATTTCTATTATTCTTTTTATCTTTATTATTCAGAAACACCACAAAATCAACTGTTATGAATAATTTGAATAAAAGGATTACCCCTACACTGGCTTGCCTGGCCCTTTGTTGCCTTACTTACATTTCGCTTCAGGCGCAAACTACACAGAAACCAGTGTTGCATGGCAGTCACTGGATGGCCATTACGGGAAAGCCACTGGGCGCTACGGCCGGAGCCACTATATTTCAGCAGGGCGGTAATGCGGTGGATGCCGCCTGTGCCATGATCGCGGCTACCTGCACTATGTGGGATGTGCTAAGCTGGGGTGGCGAAACCCAGACGCTGATCTATAATCCGCATACCAAAAAAGTAATCGGCTTCAACGCTTTGGGCGTGGCTCCTACGGGCGCTACCCCTGCGTTCTACAAAAGTAAAGACATGCCCTATCCACCGGAATATGGTCCTTTGGCTGCCGTAACGCCCGGTACGCCCGGCGGGATATTTACCATGCTGGCCGAATATGGTAAAATGAGCCTGAAAGACGTATTAACACCTGCCATGCAACTGTCCGAAGGTTATCCCATAGAGGCACAAACGGCTAATTCTATTGAGAATTACAAAGATGAAATTAAAAAATGGCCCTATTCTAAAAAAGTATTTTTGCCGCATTTGGGCGAAGAGCGGGAAGCGCCGGAGGCAGGCGAAATTTTCAGGCAGCCCGAACTGCTGGAAACGCTGAAAAAACTGGTGGAAGCCGAACAGCAGGCATTAAAAAAAGGTAAAAGCCGGAAAGAAGCCATTTATGCCGCTTACGACCGTTTTTATAAAGGCGATATTGCTGAAGAAATTGTAAGAGGCTGTCGGGAACAAGGCGGACTTTTTACCATGGAAGATCTGGCTAATTGGAAAGTTTACGAAGAAGAACCCCTGAAGACTACTTACAAAGGCATTGATGTATACAAACTTTCTCAGTGGACACAAGGACCGGCATTGCTGCAAACGCTCAATATTCTGGAAAATTTTGATGTGAAAAGTATGGGATATAACTCCTCCAATTATATTCATACCGTGTATCAGGCCATGAACCTGGCTTTTGCTGACCGTGACTTTTACTATGGTGATCCGTACTTTGCCCCGGAAGAACCTATGGAAGGCTTACTTTCTAAGGAATATGCGAAAGAAAGAGCCAAACTGATTAAACCTGATCATAACGACGAAAACGCCATGCCTGGCGATCCTTATACTATCCAGGGAGGAGAAAATCCTTTTCAGGATTTATTAAAAGGCTGGAGCCAGACGGCCGCGTTGCATCGTCCGGTTGAGCCTATTCAAGGGGTAGCTGATCCCTATCTGGAATCATTTCTGGCAGGTACCACTTCCGTACAGGCCGCCGATGCGGAAGGTTGGGTAGTATCGGTAACGCCCAGTGGCGGTTGGGTACCGGGTTGTATTGCCGGCCGCACTGGCATAGGCATGAGCCAGCGGATGCAGAGTTTTGTGCTGGATGCCAGCGAGGGCCCTTACAATGTGCTGGAACCTGGCAAGCGCCCGCGGGTTACGCTTACCCCCAGCCTGGCTATGAAAGAGGGTAAGCCCTTTTTATCGTTTGCGGTACAGGGCGGCGACTCGCAGGATCAGAACCTGCTACAGTGTTTTCTGAACGTAGTGGAATTTGGAATGAACGTGCAGGAAGCAGTTGAAGCGGCTAACTTCAACAGCTACCAGATGCGTTCTTCGTTTGGCAATCATGAAATTAAACCGGGCGCCATTACCCTGCATGAAAGCACACCACTGTGGACGCGGCAGGAACTGAAGGAAAAAGGATATAAAATGGATTTTCAATCACGAACGTCCGGTCCTATTAATGCTATTTATTTCGATTGGGAACACGGCAGTTTCTGGGGTGGCTCCAGCAACCATGGCGAAGATTACGGCATTGGCTGGTAGTTTTTAGGCAGTTTTATAATAATTATTCAAGCTGATTGTCGCAAAATGAAGAAAAAACATAAACTCAATCCAGTAAGTGGAATTGATTTAATAAATTATGTTAAACTTATTTTGAACCAAGATAATATCAATCGTAACATAAATAATCCATATTTTAAAAATGAATTTTATAGGCATCTTTCACATTTTGTTATATCAAAAAATTTTAATGCTGAATGGTTAATTAAATACTTTTATTCTGGATTAGATATCCAATCTTTTAATTTAGTAAATTCATCATTTCCTCACCTTTTGCAAGAACCTTTTAAATATATATCTACTGTTCAAAAGTTACGCATTTTTGCAGAATGCTTGTTCAATTTTCAAATTGTTGAAAACTTTGAGCACCAAATTAAAACAATTCATGATCGTACCGATAGTTATTCTTCAAGCGGTTTCCAAGGTGCTATGGCTGAATTGCAAGCCGCAAGATATTTGTATTTAGCCGATATACCTTTTTCTTTTATAAAAGAATCAGGAAAAGAAGGCTTTGATTATGAATTTCAGTCTGAACTTCCTAACGGTTCTTCTTTAGCTTGTGAGGTAAAATGTAAAATTGAGGAAACAAAATTTGGGTTTAAAACTTTCATTGATTCCTACAACAAAGCAATAAAACAAACCCAATATAGTCCAGAAAGATTAATTTTCATTAAAGTTCCACAAGAATGGTCAAAATCTGAAGAATTTTACGAATTAGCTTTACATCCATTTAGGGATACCACGGTAAATAACATGGACTTTGTATTGTTCTACGAAGTAAAGGAAAAAATAAATGGAGTTGAAAAATGGATGTTACGTATGTTGCCTCTAATTTTATTTCGAAATGGTGATATTAGAAATAAAATATTCAATCATTTTTTATATGAGAAAAACATTGAAAAAAATCCTAGATACACTTCATTTGATGAAATATTTAATAAATTTTTTCTGATTAAATATGGAATAATTTTAATGCAAGATGAAAATTGACCTTACGAAAAAGACAAAACACTAATTATTAAAATCCTTAATTATTTAGTTTACCCTATATTATATTTCTTTGAGTAATATTTATCTGCCAAGGCAAATTTTAAAGCTAAATCTAGATAGATTAAATTTATATGAAAACAGAAATTTTGTTTTAAAGGGTTAAATAAAATTTCTGTAATCATTTGTAGTAATAAATAATGCTAGCTGGGAGGCATAGCATTAGGCACCAAATTTTTTATTGGAGTAATCGATTGCAGATAAGCAAACATGGCTTCCAGGTCTGCATCTTCAAGATTGGCAAAATTTTGCCAGGGCATAGGCGGTAATAAAGGCCGTGTATTATCCATGCCTTTGTACTTTCCTTCTCTAATCGCTTTTTTGAAGTTCTCCAGTTTCCAGTTGCCGAGACCTGTCGCGTCGGGAGTTAAATTAGCGGCAAAGGAAACGCCCCAGGGACCCGCCGCGGCTGTAAGCTGTCCGTTAAAAACCACCCATTGACCAGTTTTTGTAATGTTTTTATCGAAGTTACCTAATGGTTGAGAAGCATCATATCCTGAAAGGAAACGATCCATATCCGGTACCGGTCCCTGGTCAGTCATTTTTTTTGGAGTATGGCAATCACCACAGCCAATCACAGCCACAAGATATTTGCCTCGTTTTACCATTTCATCTTTAGAAGGTTCTGCAGATGTATTAACTGGAATGGCAGGGGTGTTTTCTTCAGTGAGCGGTTTATTTTGGTTGGGCTTATCGCATGAACAAACTGCTATCAGCAGAACCGGAATAATTAAAAAAAAAGGTTTTTTCATAGTTTTACTGTTTTGTTGGTATTGATTAAAATCAGGCACAGGCAACACAGTCAGGAAATGGTATGCCCGATACTGATTAAGAAAAACTGGAAATGAATTTAAAATTTAAGCTGGCTGACGGGACAATTGGTAATAATGCTGCCCTTTTTGTAATATGGAAGTAGGCACATCGCCTGTAAATTCTTTGAAATCGCGGATAAAATGAGCCTGGTCAGCATAACCGAAATGATGGGTTACATCTATCCAACGGGGCGTGGTTTCTTCCTGTTGCACATACTGATAAGCATTCCGGAAGCGAATAATCCGCAGATAAGTTTTCGGGCTGGTGCCAAAATAATCTTTAAAACTTCGTTCTAACTGCCGTTTGCTGATGTACACATTTTCACTTAGCGATTCAATGGTAATACTGCCTTTTGACTGCCGGATTAATTGAGATGCTTCCAACGCATAATTTCTTTCTGCTTTCATATGCCGTAACTGATTCCGCAGAAACGTTTCGGCTATATGAATAAGGGTTTCGACATCGGATTGTTCGAATATCTGGTCGGCCAGGCGATTAATTTCTCTTCCAAAAAAAACGTCCAGATCTGTAAAAGTGTTGAACAGCGAAGCGGCTGGTATTTTAAATAATTGGAGGAAACTTTCCGGCTTTAAGCGAATGCCAAATTTTAGTACATTACCGGTTGCCTTCCACAGTACCGTATCTTTATAAATTCCTACCACATAGGCATTGGGCAGTAGCTCCCATTGGTTATCCGTACGGACATGACAATAATTTCCTTTAGCGAGAAAAATTATCTCTGCTGTTCCCAACGGCAAACAGGATTGCAAAGCAGATTCTTCCGGGGAGTCAGCTTCAAAAGATTTATACCAAAAACAATCAACAAAAGGCTGTAAAACAGCGGAAGGTGGATACTCCTGATATCTGACATTCATCGCATTATGCGCTAATTAAGGTTACTAATATACATTTTAAAATAATACAAAATTATGTATATGAAAGAAATATATTTTTACCTTTTGGGTAATTTTACCCGAACAAAAATAAGTCAACATTTTATGATATGATTGAATAAATGCGACATTTTTTATGCTGGTTATCGCTTTTTACCGGTAAGTATGGCTTTCTGTACCACACTTTTACGCTGAGCAGGTATTTCTTCGTTGGCCAGCCGCAGAAAATGCTGGAACAAGGCATCAGAAGTATTTAGTTTGATGCCCGTTAGCCATTCAATAATTTCCTGATTATTGATAGCGCGCATCATCCAGCGGCTTTCCACGGTGAGGACTTCAGGTATAACAGATTGAATGATGTCGCGTTCCATTTGCATGATCTCAGCGTCGGAATAATGCTGCCAAAGCACTAAAAGCAGGGTGCTTTCTTCTTTATTCATATGATACAGATTGAAAGCGATAAACTCATGAAAGACCATCAGCATCCTTTTTCCAATCAAATCTCTTTGATCAGACTGCCTAATTGTTTGCCAGTTAGCTATCAGATTGGCTAGCTCTTCACTTAACTTATGATCGATATGATGTTCATTTTCCAACTCATCTGCCAATTGTGCGTGGTACTTTCTGATATGCGGTAAAATAAACCGGTCTTCATGATTGGCGTGTTCATCAAAAAAAGCAAGTATTTCTTGCAGTTGCTGAATAACAGCTTCGGCTTCCTGTTCTGTAAAATCTGTTTGCTGCATGCGGATAGCCGTTTCATACAGCATAGCCCTTAATCCCTTATGAATAATATTAAAAATATTATATCGCTTGTTTTGCACAGTAATATTGAGTTATAATTTGGATAAAGTAGCTTCTATTTTTACCTTAAGTTCGGGTATAGATAACTGTTCTACCTCGGTTAAAGTACCCACCGGTACGCAACGATGGTCTGGTAACTGCTCCATAAGGTTACGGTAAGCAGAAAAGAAATCATCAAAAGAAGTAATGTAAAAATTTAATTGCTCAACATCCTCGAAGGTGTACCCCGATTGGCTCAGTACTGCTGCCAGGTTATGAAAGCAGGAACAAAGTTGTCCGTCCATATCGTCGCACAAAGGTTTGGTATGCCCGTCCAGCGCGGGAAGTCCGACAATATAATCATCGAAATAAGCTACATCGGCAGTAGCAAACACAGAACTGTACCGAAGGTAATCCTGTCCGCTTCGTGGATTGATCACTAACTTTTGCATCCTTTGAATTTTTGAATCGTTCGTAATTAATAATACAAAAGTAGGGCAGCGGGCAAACCCGGTATTGAACAAATGCGACATCCTGTTGAATAAATGCGACAATATTTTACTTTTACTTTTATTGTCAAGCATATCTCAGGTCTGCATTCAGGGCAGGGGCAGGTTATTCAAAGTATAGAAAAGATGGTTGTTTTTCAGTAGTACGCCTTTTTCACATTTTAAATCCTGAATCGTAAGGTCATACACATAACCGGGCTTCATATCAGCCAGTGTTAAGGAAACTTTTTTGCCATCTTTGGAAATAGCTACCTGTTTCACCGGTACTTCAGTAAGGTCAAACCGGTCAGAACCATATTCCATATGGTACTCGTAATAGTAGCGTTCAAACTGATAGGTAGCCGGATTGTTAGCCAGTTCCCTATCTACAGGACGGGTAAAAGTAAGGTCATAACCAGTCGGAGTTACGTTCATATGCAGTACATCCATAGGGGTGCCACCCTGGTATTTGATCCGTTGAATGCCCTGGTCGCCTACCCACACATAGGCAGACTTTCCTACCCACAGGCTGCCATCAGGGCCGAAGGTCATGCGGTTGTTGCCAATGGTAAGGCCCGCGGAATCCAGAAAACTGACACAGGCCCCCTGGTAAGCGCCTTTTACCTTTTCCAGCATAACGCGCATAATGCGGGGGAAATCCATTTCGCCCACCAGTAACTGCCCGGCAAAAGGACCGAACCTGGCATTCTCAGGAATGCATAAGGGTTGGGTCGGGGAATTGGCCATGAGATTATGGGGGAAGAGCACAGCGGCTTTGGTGCGCATAGAATCCAGCATTTTTACCGGTAGGTTAATGGGATCAACCTCCCAGCCAGGTTTCCACACTAGGCTGGACACATGCCCATAGAACTTTCCCTTTTCTACATGATACAGCTTACTGGTGCCCAGCCAGTCGCCCTGGTTGTCGGTAATGAACAGATTGCCTTCCAAATCCATTCCCAGTCCGTTGGGCGAGCGAAATCCGCTGGCCCAGGGCGTGAGTGCCCCTTCCTGATCCAATTTCATTACCCAACCCCGGTAGGGTACACAGGAGTACATTTTGCCCTGCCGCCCCAACTGATTAAATTGACCTCGCAACTCATTCCAGATTCCCGCGCCACTGGAGCCACAATTCAGGGCAATGAAGTAATTTCCCTTTCCATCGGGCTCAGGTCCGTAAGCAAATTCATGGTAATTGCCCGACATGCCATAATCGTCGGTTACGGTTACATAATCATCGGCAATACCATCCTGGTTCTGGTCAATCAGCCTGGTAAGTTCTGGGCGCTGCATCACCAGTATTTCATGGTTATTTACTGCCTGTACGCCCAGCGGATCGTGCAAACCTTCGGCAAAAACAGACCATTGTGTGGTTTTTGTATCATAAATCATTACTTCGCCACGGTGAAAGCAGGCAGCCAGGCGGCCATCGGGCATAAAAGCCATACCGCCAATTTCCTGAGTTAACCCATCGGGTAACTGAATATCTTCTACCGCGTAAAAATTGTCAAGCCGCTCTTCTTCCTGCGAACAGGCTGTAATGAGAAGAAAAAAGACAACTGACAGATTAGAGAAAATGCGTATCATAAGGGCTTTCGTGTCTTTTCGGTAATGGTAATGGTAAATTCCCGGGCTTCTTCAGGAGATAACTTCAGGTAGTTACCCGCCCAGTTACCTCGATCAACCACCAGGTCTATGCTTTTGTCTTCTTTCCAAACAAACCAAAGGGGCTGTGTTACATGCTCAAAAGTAAAAGTTCTTCTGAATCCTGCCTGTTCCGGTATAGGCTCAATGCGTTCAGTTACCACTACATCGTCCAGCGAATATTTAAAAGTGGGATACCGGTTTTCCATCGAATAGCCATGAAATTCAGGTTTTGGAATATGGTTTTTGTCGCCAATCCGGATAGGAAACTCAGTGCTGTCGCGGTAAAAAACCACGCCCACAATATCGGCCAGTTCCTTGCCCTTGCCCGACCAGTTTCTTTTCATGTCTACAAAACCACCTTTCCAGGCATAGCGCAGCCGGCATTGCCCTGCATCCCAGCAATAGCTTACATCGCCCTGCATCCCTACGGCAATACCCGCAGGCCCGCAGTCGGGCATAAAAGTGCGGTACATAGCAGGCAGCCTGGCCGGCCAGGGATGGGCAGGTTCTTCCGGTGCTTCATTACCAGGATTGGCTCTGCGGACAGGAGGAACGTTCAGATCGGCTGATAGGGGAGGCAATGCATTGTTGGTAACGTACATGGCACCATACATTACGGCGCCATGACCGGGATAGGTACACACATACGGATAAACGCCTTCTTTTTCGGGGGCAGTAAACTCTATGGTTTTTTTTTCACCAGGGCCCAGCAAAGGAATAGCTGCCAGAATTTTTTCGGATTCCGGAATATAGTTTTTCTCCGGCCCCTGTGCGGACAGTTTTCCGGCCAGCACCACAATTTCTTCCCGCTGATTAGGCAGGGTAATAATCATATTATGCGTCATTTCATCGGTATTGATCAGCGTAAGCGATACGGTTTCGCCTGGCTTTATGGTAAACCTCACCACATCATATTGCAAGCCGGATATGGCTTTAATAGAAATTTCTTTTTTAGGTTGCTGGCTTACCTGTTCGTTATTTTGAAAAAGAAAGGCGCCTCCTGATGCGAGTGAGAAAATAAGGAAGAGCGTTACCAGTTTGATCATAGGGATATTCTTAAACAGGACATTATAACAGGCTTAAAAAATCCAATTTATCAAAATATAGATCATTTTTTTAACATAGCTTTAATTTTTTACAGCAATAAAAGTAGCTGTTTGTTTAAGATATAATATTTTGAGTATGAAGTTGTCTAAAGTTTTAAGTGAATTGGAATAAGTTGCGGAAAGGTTATATTCAAATTGAACAGAATTGAAAACATAACCATAACCATAACCGCAACAATGTTAAAGTTAACAAAACGACAAATCAATCGCGCGGCGAACCGTCAAAAATTGGTACCACAATTAAGTAAAGGAAAAAGAGGGCCAACCTGCAAAGTAGGTTTATGGCGGGTAGTGAGGGCTATTCTATATCGTATGAAAACCGGTGTTCAGTGGAGACAACTTCCTATGGATTCACTTTTTGGTCGCCATGCAATAAGTTGGCAATCAGCGCGCCGGCGCCCGGTATTTTACTATTTTTCCAAGTGGTCAAAGGATGGTAGCTGGCATAAGCTTTGGGTTACTGTCCTGGACTTTATCCGGGAGTTATTGTATATGTCGAGTGTTGAATTTGATGGCTCACATACCCATGCCAAAAGAGGTGGTCAGGAAGTTGGTTATCAAGGGCACAAGAAGGCAAAAACAACTAATATGCTATTTTTAACAGACCGTCAAGGAATGCCATTGGCTTGTAGCGATCCAATGAGTGGGGAACATCATGATCTGTTTGAGATTCAAAAAACGTGTCAAAAATGATCCACACTTTAAGTGAACTTCTTCATAATTACCCAAAAAACGAGAGCGTACAATTAGCAGCTGGTTTTATAAATAGAAATCTTAACTCTGAGTTATCCGAATTTCATTATAAACAGGCAATTCAGTATAATCCACAATCTGTTTTAGCACACTATAATCTTGGAACTCTTTATTTAGAAAAAGGTGATTTAGATTCTGCCCTGGATAGCATTTTCAGATCATTAGAAATAGATAAAAGTTTTGGCCTAAGTTATGTGAATTTAGCCGCTATTTATATTCTGAAAGGTGAAACAGAAATCGCTAAAAAATGGGTTGATGATGGAATTTCAAATACAAATACAGATAATTTCACTTTACTTCTAGCTAGTAGGGCAAATTTAGCCTTTAGAGATAATAATTCTGAAGATATTGAAATTTACGGTAAAAAAGCTGTGGAAGAAATAAATGGATTTTCCCCTATAATGGTTTGGCTTGGACTGTATTTCGAGAAGAATAATAAAGTCGAAGAGGGAGCCAAATACTTTATTGAGCTTTATAAGACAAAAAATAAAACCATTCATGATATTATTGATTTATCAACAGCATTACTGGAACAACAATTAACTAATTTATCTTTGAATATTTTTCTGAAGCTTAATGATTTCCAGCCAAATAATTTTATGATACTAAATACTCTAGGCGGTATATTTTTGTTTTTAAACCAGGAAGAAATCGCTTTAAAATATTTAGATTCCGCTCGAAAAATTAACCCAGATGATCCATATGCAGCAATA
Source organism: Cyclobacteriaceae bacterium (assembly GCA_041745535.1). Taxonomy (GTDB): domain Bacteria; phylum Bacteroidota; class Bacteroidia; order Cytophagales; family Cyclobacteriaceae; genus JBGTIS01. Next base: position 20,652 of record JBGTIS010000014.1, read on the forward strand.
AATTTCGCGCAACTACTTTTTAAACGTGGAGAGCTTGAGAATCCAGAAGAGTATTGTCTTAAACTTTTGGAAAGGTTTCCAGAACTTCATTCAATACAATATTTCCTTTCATCAGTTTATCGCCGGGATAAAAGATATAAAGACGCTCAAAAGCAGTTAATTCGTTATTTGGAATTTAATCCTAATTCAACTGAGGTATGGAAAAGTCTCGGTGATTTAAGCCTCTTTGAATTGGAGGATAATGGGACAGCGATACATGCTTATTCTGAATTTTTAAAATTTGCCTATGATAATAAAGTTTGTTTTAAGTTGGGACACTCCTACTTGAATCACGGAAGTTTTTTAAAAGCAGAAGAAACATTTGAACTCTTAAAAAGAAATAAATTCCTCAGATGCATTTTACGGGCATATTATGGTTTATAAGTATCAAAATGACGAGAGTAAAGAAAAAGAAGTTTTAGAAGAAGCTGAAAAGATATCTATGGAGTTTGCAGATGAAGTAAGGTTAAAAATTTTAGAGAATTTTGCTTAAAATATAGGATTATCCTTTATTTTAATTTTTAAATCGCAAAAAATATTTCTTATTCAGTCATAAACGTCCAGGTGGCTTTGGCAGGGTAGCCGTAGGGTTTTCCTTTTTCAGGTTTGGATATGCTGCCTGAAAGTTTACCGTTTTTATCTTTTGCTACCGTGATTTCCTGCCACGAACAGGCGCCTTTTTCATAATCGAAAGTAGTACCATCGTCATCATACAACTGGAAAGTGCCGCCTTCCGTACCGTAATGCCTGATCTCCAATGGCAGTATTTCTCCGGGCTGGGGTGCCTGCCGCTGTGCGGGAATCATGGGAATGATGCCGCCTTCTTTTACAAAGAGCGGAATTTTCTCCAGTCCGGGTTCAATGGTAATGATTTCTGCTTCACCCACCAATTGGCCGGTATAGAAATCGTACCATTTGCCGCCGGGTAATACCACCTGCCGGATGGTTTCGCCGGCGAACATAGGCGCTACCAGTAGGCTTTCGCCTACCATATACTGATCTTTTACTTCTTTCCGAATGGCTACCTGATAGGGATTTTCCGTAGAGTTCAGGGTGCTGGCCTGTTCGGTAGCAGTTATGTTAAAATCTTCCTGCAGGTTCATGGCCCGGAAAGGGGGGGTGCCTTCAAAATGATACTGAGCAAAAGCCGTATACAAATAAGGGAGCAACCGCATGCGCAGGAAAGCTATTTCCTGTACGGCTTCCTCTACTTCGGGAAACGACCAGGGTTTGGTGCCATCAGCCCAGGCATTGATCATGGCCATGGGCGAAAAGCAAACCGATTGCATGCGGCGCAGCCACTCTTCAGCAGTTTCGGAAGCCCGCACTTCGGGCGTCCACAGTACGCCGATAAAGCTGCTGTTTACCAGGGCAGTAATAAAATCACGGTGGCTGTAGTAATCGTTATAAATCACATAGGGCAGGGCGCTGCTGCCGGCATTGGAGGCCCGAACCAGTCCGTCGGTACGCTGATTAATTTCCCGGAACCAGTCTGCCGTCATTTTCTGCACCAGCAATCCATACACCTGCCGCATCTGCTCGCCGCTATAGCCGGAAGGGAAGGTAGCCACATCGGGCCATACCCAATGGTCGTACCCATCTACTTCATCTATTTTGTAGCCGCTTACGCCCAGGTTCAAATGGTTTTTCATGAAATGATCTTTGAACAGCGCCCGGGTTTTTTCCAGGGTGAAGTCCGGTACAATGCCATTCCATACTGTATGCGATCCGGCCAGGGGCAGTACTTTCGGATACAGCGTACTTTTGGGCGACACATACGGATTCAGCCACAAATTGGCCCTTATTCCTTTTTCTTTCAGTTGATCCAGAAATTGTTTGGGATTGGGAAAACGGGTACTGTCCCATTCAAAAGTGCAGGGATACGACATGCTTTGCCAGCCGGGTTCTACCCCAATAAAATCAAGGGGGAAATTATGGGTTTCAAACTCGGCAGCTTCTTTCAGAATATCTTCCTGAGAATATAAAGTGGGTACCCGCTGGGTAAATCCCAATCCCCATTTGGGAGGCAATACACCACCACCATTGAACAGGTTATAGCGGCGTACCGCATCCAGCGGCGTAGGGCCGGCAAACACATACACATCGGTGCCTGCGGCAGGTACCAGTATTTCCACGGCATCGGAATAGGGTTGTGCCGACCAGTTTTTATCCGTATTCCGGTCGTAAAGCTTTGGTGGATGGCTGGTATTCACCCGGACGGCGGTTCCGGCATACACGGTAATGTACCGGGCAGCATCTATCAGTACGCCATACCCATTGCCAGAAACATAAAAGGGTACCGGCGCATGGGTGCGGCCATTGTCATTACCCCCATAATGATCAGCATGCAGCTGCATATCGCGCCCCCGCTGCTGTACGGTTTTAAAGTTCAGTCCCAGACCATAAATCTGTTCGCCTTCTGCCAGTGGAAACCGCAGGTAGGTTTTCCCATCCACTACTTCCATGCTGATGGCAGCTTTATCCAGCGGAAAGTCTGAGGCAGGTAATTTTTCGATAGCCTCATGCGCCGGCGTGGCGTCCACTACTTTCAGTAAACTGATGGATTCGGGTTGACCCACACTAATTTTCCATATGCCTTTTTCTATTTCCTGCCATTCAGCAGATTGCGCATACGTTGAAAAAACAATGATTTGAAAGAAGAAAATGAGGATGATTTTATTCATGTATAAACTTTGATTTTAAAGATTAGGACATGGTCAGGAGGAACCCTCCCGTAAAGATGGTTGACAAGGTTTACTAGCCTATTTATTGATTTCATTGGCCTGAGCCGACCATTCTATGGCCTGTTGCAACAGCTGTCTGTAATTCGGATTGGCATAGGCCTCCGGACCATGGCCCAGTTGTATATATACTACTTCTGAATTTCCGTAGTGATTGGTCCAGGCCAGGTACGGCATGCTTTTCGGGTGTGAGGTACGCAGCAAAGGCTGTACATCGGGTAGTATCTCACAGTTTCCATACACTTCATCGTAAATTTCAAAATCGTCGATACCCTGTGCGATGGGATGCGTTTTGTTGGTAACTGTTACGGGAATAATCAGGTCATGTTCATAGTTGGACTTTATAGAATCGCCATTTACAAGGGCAGGCTGCTGGTAGTATTTTCCGCCTACCATGTGTTTGAATTCGGGCCAGTTCTGGTAAGAAACAAGGGCGTGGTGGGTAAATACCATGGCTTTGCCCTGATTGAGCAAACGCTGATAAGCTTCCTGCTGGGCAGGGGTAATAGAATCGTACATGTCGTAAAACACAAGCACATCATACTGATCCACTGCCGGCGATGCGATAAGCGCATTGGCGGCAGGTTGCTCCACCTTTTTGTAGCTTATGTTTTCCAAAGCATCAAACGCGGCATAATACGCCTTATGGTCAAAGTCATGTCCGCCGGTGATCACCAGCACTTTCAGGGTTTTCTTTTTTAAAGTTTGACTTACTAAACAAAACAAAACCATTAAGAAAGCAGGCAAAAGAAGAAAGATTCTGTATTTCATAATATGGAAAACCTGTTATTAATTTGTTGCTAAATGTTTCCAAGTTATAAAAAACGCAAGCATTTGCGATAACATTTTTATTTAGGCATGCCCATTGGTTTTCTATACATCTGATAAATCATTACTTTTCAATTATTTTTTTGACATATATCAAGAATAAGTTGCATATAAACATCAATATTACCCTTTAATAGTGGCAACTTTATCATAAAGGTTTTTTCTTTTCATTGACAAATTTGTAAAACAGAAAAAGCTTGAAATTAAAATGACTTTACTAAAATGGGTAGTACTGACTTTATCTTTAGCCATCCTAGTGTTAAGCATACGATCCCAACGTATGGATTAAAGTTGTAGCTGGTTTCGTGACCAATTAATTTTGACGGCAGAGAGCTTTCCATTGTCAAATCGAGTGTCACTTAAAACGTTGAAACCGTTTTTTATATAAAAACCAAGAGGTGAGTAATAGGTTTCTCCATTCTCTTTTTTATCTCTGTTATGGTCAATTACCCATCCGTTTAGTTCGACTTCATTCTGTTTGACCTGGTTGAGCAAATAAGTCCCAACACCTTTTCTCTGCTGGGTGGTGTCGACCAATATGACTAACCATCTTTCTTCCTGTCGGGTAAAAACAGCTAGCCAACCCATTAATCTTTGTTGGTCATCAGTTATGGTATAATGTACCGGAAGGCTCAGTTTCGCAAGATACTGGTCAAACGCGTCTATGTTTGGATATTGCAGTGTTGCGGGGTACTCAGCATTCCAAATTTTTACAATTTGCTCCTTTTCCTCGCCCGTAAAATGGTTAACCTTCACTACCTGCATGGCCTGTCAACTTAACTTGATGCTACCATCGGTCTGTGCTATATTGTCACTAAAGTTCCACCGCATCCGGTAGGCATTCATAGCGGTTTTGCCTAACTGATTGGTCATGCGATAATTTACGGTTAAACCCACCACCGCGCCAATGCCGGGAATCATTTGTGCCAGTTTAGCCAGGTCAAGGTAGTCGCGGTACTCCAGTTGAAAAGCGCGCCAATCGAAAGTCTGGACATTGTCGGGCAGGTGCCGGCTTTCTTCATTCCAGTTTCTGATCTGCTGGAAAACGGTATTCCTTTGTTTCTGACTGGAGAAAGCCAGTTGAAAGATCCGCAACAGGTACAGCCTTTCCCGGTAATCATTAACATCATACCCATACAAAGCCGCGATTTCATACAGCATTTTCATTTTGATGCTGAGAAAGGCAGGGAAATCCGCTACGGCAAACCAGAACCCACCGGCGCCGGCCACGCCGCCTTCGGTAGCCGCTATTTTTTTATACATGGCTATTTTTTTCTTTACCAAAGCTTCTCTTTCCTGTAAGGAAGCGTCCAGCAAAGGTTTGCGGGTGGTAAAGGCGGCACCAAATACGATTGACCGTACCATTTGCTTAATGGCTACGGTAATGGCCTGATGAATTTTTTCGGGAATAATGCGATTGATTCTTTCCTGCAACCCTTTTGCCATTTTGTTGATCAGCGTAGGCGGTTTCTGCATGTGAGCCTGCCACAGATAAAGCTCTGCCTTCGCCACCTTTTCGTATGAACGGTCAGATTGCTGAAATAGAAATTGCTTGGCTGGGGTAGTCGCTTTTTTTGGCATTTGGTCGGTAGTATTCAATGTTGGTTTCGACATTGTTTATCTGGATTTGTTACTTTTATATAACGGATCAACCACATACGATGTTAGAATATTATAGCTTAGAAAGCTCGTGCTATTTGTTCTTTTCAAAATAAAAATGGAAGCTACCCGAAGATAACTTCCATTTCATATCGTTTACTTTTCACTTTTACCACTGCGTAGGCTTGAAATAACTGCCATATTCATCGCCTGGATCAAAGCGTATTACCATATATTCCTTACCATAATCGTCGGTTTCGAAAGTATAGTAATAGGTTTGCGGAGTTTTTTCGCTATCCAGCAGGTCTCTCTCGAAATTGCTGCTTGAACCACAGGAATAATAACCGCGGGAGTTTCCTTTTACCGGATAAAAGGTGAACGATTTATTATCACTGAATTCAACGGTTCCCTTTTTGTAAACAAAAGCCTGGTTGATACAGCCATAAGTAGTACCGCCGGCAATAAAATAAAATTCAGCTTCGCCATTCTTTTTAAAGTCAAAAGCGGTAGAAAGTTCAAAGGCATTTCCTACATATGAACCATCGTATTTCCAGTAATCGATCATAGAAAACGTGCCGTACAACCACTGGCCTACCATGTTGGCGGGCACTTCGGTACGCGGGGTTACCAAATCATCAACGTCTTCTTCTGTGCAGGACGACAAAGCCATTACCGGAATAAGTAAAAATAATAGTATTCTCTTCATTTTTTAAATCTGTTAATAGGGGCACATCAAATTGTATTAAATATTAAAGAAAAGCCCGGTGATGCCGGTTGAACAGTCTTCTGAACTTACCATGTTTGAGTTCGGAAATAGGCACGTAGTTCACCACATCTTTTCGGGTGATGTCATGCGTTTTGGTATTTTCAGCATGGGCTAAAGTTACATCCGGTCTGTCAACCAGTAATGAGGCGATATATTCATTTTTTACGATTATCATAATTTTAAAAGTTTAAGTTTTATAAAGTTCACAGTCACATTTAAATGACAATACAAAATTAGCGGACTGCCGCTGGGCTTGAAATACCAGCATGATGGTGTTTTGACTACCGGAATCACGGTATTCTTTCTACACCGATAAGGGGAGCATGTTAGGATTAAAACTGGTAAGGATCGGTTTATTTTCCCACTGCCAGTCGGTTTTTATCAACAAAAAAAGCAAAAACCACGAAGAGCCACTGTAACTGTCCGGCCCAGGCAATGGCCGTAATACTGGGCGGTGGCGGTCCTATTGTATTTCCAACCTGAATAAGGAGTAAAAATGCAACCAGACCCATCAGCCCATATTTACCAAATTTGTTTTTTGCGGCTGTAACCTTATAATAAAGAAAAACGCCTCCTAAAAATATGATTCCCTCGATAAGGGTGGCGACTACCGGATAGTTCCAGAGTCCGAAACCCAATCGGGTTGCCCCACCCGGTACAACCGGAAGGTCGGGACGGTGTACCAGTAGGTCCAGAAACCAATGACTGACCACACAAAGAAAAATGATGAAGGCATAATTTAAAATAATTTCGCCATTATCAGCATAAAATTATATGATAAATATGGCACATAACTACAGAATTGTACTGTAGCTATGTGCCGCCAATATGAAAATGATGATCTTTAATTTATCTTACCACATCATACAGGTAGTTTTGGGGTTGCAGCCTGTTCCAGTCGCCCACAATGCCGGTGATGGTTAGTTTTCCGGCCGGCAAAACCTGCTCACTAAAATCAGCGGTGGCATACGTGGTTACAAAGGCAAATCTGCCTCCATCTGACATCCTTTGTGTTCCGAACCAGTTGTTGATACCATCGGCAGTGGTAAACGTAACCTGCTGCACACGCACCCGTTTTCCCTGATAATTTCCACTATGCAGTTGTTCTAAGGTGATAAGCTCCGGTTCCACTTCAAAGTTGCGTCCAAGTACAATACCCGCCCTGTTGGTTACGCCGGTCAGTGCTTTCTGTCCGTTTACCATGTTTCCTTCCGCGTCTTTCAGGTTCAACTGAACTTTATCGCCTTTTTGCGGCAATTTAGGTGCGGTAAATACCAGCATGATGCCTCCCGTCAGATCCTGGATGTAGATGGTTCTTTCATCTGTTACATTACTTTCAGAGGTAACGATGCCTTCTATGTAATAGTCGGTAGACAGATACCAGTCGCCTTCATGATTTTCAAATTTGTTTCTTAAGTCAGCAATCGTATGCAAAGCAATCGGATCGATACTATCATCCTCTTCAATTTTCAAGATAAAGGAAGTCTGAGTTCCCGTGATGATTCCATCAGAAGTGTTTGCAATGGAGAACTGTAAGGTGAAATCTCCCGACAGTAGCTTGTCGTTAATAGGGATTACCCTGAATTTTATAGCCTCCATTCCCGGATTAACTTCCAGATTAAAACTATTTTGTACGGCGATGGGGTCGGTACGATAATTGGTACCGTATACAAAGCCTTCTGTAGGCAAAATATCAATGGTAACTATTTCAGTATGGGCTACGATTCCCTGTAACCGCAAACTGATTTCAACGCCTGTTGTTACACTTTCTGAAACTGAAATGGAATCCGGGTCAAACCCGATGGTGGCCGGGTCTTCTCCCGGATTACCAGCATCCTTTACTACTCCCACGGAAGAGGTAATCTGATTGCCAAGTTTGAATCCGGCAGACGGATTTTCCAGGGTGAATACCACAGCGGTACTGTCTGGCGAACTTTCATCCTTTAGGGGAGTAACGGTAATAAAGGCAGCAGTCTGTCCTTTTTCCATATTCAAAGTAACCACACCCTCTGTGGCAGTTGGTGAAGTATGAAAGTTTTGCGCATACACAGCATCGCCCGACAAGCGGATAGAAAAAGAACCACTGGTGGAAGCTGGCCGGTCAAACGCGATATTTACTTTCAAGGGCTCGCCAGATTCCGGTAAGGTTTGACTGGCGACCGCAAAATTGACAATGGTTTGGGAGGTATTTGGTACGGGCTCATTCACAATATCGTCTTCTTCGGAACAGGCCCAGAAAGTTAATCCTAACAATATAATTAAAAACAAACTCAATAATGAGTTGCAATCCATAAACGCAGGTGTAAATTGTTTGAAAACAGTGATGAGTTTAAAAAAAATTAGGTAACTTTCTTTGCATAGCTCTCTGACCCTCTCAACATCAAAATCATTCAGTAAACTGAAATCACATGAAAAAACTGATTACGCTTTACCTGCTGTTTTCTGTAACACTTTTAAGTGCCCAAACCAGAGAAAAAGGTCCCTGGTGGCCGCATTCGGTATGGGGGGCCGGAGACCAGGCTGGCGCTTCTAACTGGGTTACGCCGGAGAAAATAGTAGCGGCCAGTAAATGGATCACAACGGGAAAGACCTACGAACTGGGGCATGTGTATGAAAGAGAAATGTATGTGCCCAGCAATCGAACCTTCCAGCTATTTATTCCCTCATTTCCTACGTATGGCCCTACGGGTGAAGATAGCGTGGTATTCAACGATGAGCTTTTAATAGCGCAAATCGGGCAGGTGGGTACACAGTTTGATGGATTGGGGCATCCGGGTTTGCAGATGAAAATGGAAGATGGCACTACCACCGAAGTATTCTACAACGGATACAATACTTCAGAAATGAAAAATCCATTTGGGTTGCGGAAACTGGGTATTGAGCACGTAAAGCCACTGATTACCACAGGCATTCTGATAGATATGGCCGCTTCGCTTGGAAAAGACCCGCTGGATAATGGCTATGAAGTAAGCCTGAGTGAAGTAAAAGCGGCACTGGCCAAACAGGGAATTGCCGAAGCGGACATCACTCCGGGCGATGCCATTCTGTTTAATTTTGGCTGGTGGAGAAACTGGCATACTGACTTGGCGATGGATGGCGTCCGCCGACCGAGGGTGAGTATGGAAGTGGTGCAATGGTTAATAGAAAAGCAACCCTCGATGGTAGGATCCGACACCATTCTGGACGGAGATATTTTTAACGCGCATATTGAGTTGACCCTGAAAAATGGTGTTTTCAACCTGGAGTGGATGAATTTTGAAACCCTTGCTGCCGACAAAGTGTATCAGTTTATGTTTGTGTTTACACCACTGCGGATCAAAGGAGCTACAGGATCGCCGGGCAGGCCTTTGGCAATCAGGTAAAATTTTGTAATAGTATAAACTTTTTACTTTCAATTGAATTTTACTGGCAAAGGAGGTCAACTGTTTTGTGTAGCCTTTGCCAGCACAATGATATCCTTCGGCGTAATTATTTCCTTTTCAAATCCATATAGGGTAGCACCGATCATCGCCAAACCAATTTGGGTGGTGTCCACTACAGCGTTGGGCGCCATCTTTTTGATTAGCTTAATCAGCCAGGTTAAATTGTTAATAAGCATGCGGTATAGCTTACTGCTGGGTTCAATGCCTCGTAATGGGATAATGGCACCGGGTCTGAAAGCGAAAGCCTGTCTGAAGCCCAGCTTTAAAATATCGTTTTCGGTTTTACCTTTTACGCGCGCCCACATGCTGCTGCCTTTTTCAGTAGCATCTGTGCCTTGCCCTGAAACGTAGATGAACGTCATATCAGGATTGATTTGATGAAGTTCTTTTGCCAGAGCCAGGGTATAATCATACGTGAACTTGCTATACTGTGCTTCCTTCATTCGGGCTGCACTTACCCCCATACAGGCATAACAGGCATCGTACCCCTGCAGTTGACCGGCAACCGAGCTGAACTCAGAAAAATCCTGGTGAACAAGTTCTTTCAATTTTGGATGTTGGATGTCTGTTTTCCTGCGCCCAATGGACAGTACTTCCTTAATCTCTGGATGGTCAAGGCATTCGAGAAAAACGCCTTTACCCACCATGCCCGTTGCTCCGGTAATAATTACTTTTTTCATATTTTGTTATTTATGCAATCATGGTGCTGGCATCTTTATATTAAATTTTTTTCCTGTACAATAAACAGTAGCAAATTGATGATAGGCCGTACCTGAAAAGGCATTCCCCAATGTGCTCCTCTAATTGTTTTTGATTTTTTATTGTAGTCAAAGTAAATGGACATTTCCCATCCATCGATAACCCCATAATACTGTGTTGAATCAATTTTATCAATATTAGACCACTGAAACAAATTTTCGAATTTTCTTAGTTTTTCCTCATCAATTGTTATATGCGTTCTTCCGATATAATTACAATTAGATATGCCATTGAAAAGAATTTTGTTAGTTCCTTTCTCTAAGGTCAACTCGATTTTCGGACAATCACCAAAGCAGTTTCCGGTTTTCAGATACAATTTGTCAAACACCAATGATGCGTTGTATTCAAGTCTCCGGTTATAATATCTATCTACATATTCATCATCGCTTAGCGTTAAATGTACCATCCCCAATTCTTTAGACAGCTTTATGCCATTTCTTAGTTAAATATTTTTCTTTTAAGCCGCCTGCACATCTAGAGGTGGGTTGAAAGAAAAATATATTTCTTTGGGCCTTTTATCTTCAATACTAGAGTGTCTTCTTTCATTGTTGTAATAACCGAAATACGCTGTGAGCAAAGATGCCAATTCTGTTCCATTGGTTGTAGGATTTAGGTATATTTTCTCATATTTTACACTCCTCCAAAGTCTTTCTATGAAAGCATTGTCAGGAGCGCATCAAAAAGTGTGGGGCAACAAATTCTTTGTTAACTTGAGA
>JBGTIS010000015.1:0-31539 GCA_041745535.1 Cyclobacteriaceae bacterium
ATACACCCGGTCCTGCCAGCTTTGAACAGGCTGATGCTCTACCGCGATGCGCGCGGCATACTGAATAAAACGATCTTCACTATTGAGGTAAGGCCAGGCAAAGCCCACAGCTTCCGCTTTAGGTTCGCCATGGAATTTTTCCAGTTGAACTCGAATTTGACGTGCCTTGGTAGCTTCAGGGTCTTCGTCACTGGCAACCAGGGAAACATTATCCTCAGAATCGTTATCATAATATACTCTGTATACATCAGAATCCAGTTTGCGGCCACCGGTCATAAAATACAAAGCCCCATCCGGACCGATCACCCCATCGGTTAAAGGCAATGGCATACCCGAAATAAATTCTTCTTTTTCCGCGGAATACGATGCCCCTTTGGGTTTTAGGTGAATGGCGTACATAATACCAAAACTCCAGTCAAATGCCAGTAAGGTATTTTTATAGGCATCGTTAAAACGGGCATCTTTCAGAGAGATTACGTTGGTAGGTGAACCCTGACCGATATTCAGCAGTGGTGGCAGGTTATCCGGATATACAGGTGCCCATTTTCCGTTGCCGGTACGCCAGCCAAACTCACTGCCGCTGGTTACGTGGCAAATGCGGGTGGGCCGGTACCAGGGCATACCCAGGTCCCATTCCATATCCGAATCATAGGTAAACATATCGCCGGCTTCATTAAATGCCAGGTCAAAAGGATTTCTGAAACCAGCGCTGATCAATTCCCAATGTTCGCCCAGAGAATCTATATGCGCGATCCAGCCACCGGGGGCTTCGCGTTCGTTGGCATGGCCGCGCGGGTCTTTGATCTGTGGGAACAAATTGTCATCTTTCCAGTTAGCAGGCAACCGGTAGGCATCCATTTCAGGCACATCGGTATGGTTTCCAGCAATCACGTACAATGATTTTTTATCCGGTGCCATCACAATACTATGCGGGCCATGCTCGCCCTGTTGCCCCGACATTTCTTTAAGTAAGGTAACTTTCTCAAACTGATCGTCGCCATCCATATCCTGAAGGCGGTATAAACCGGTGTTTTTATCAAAATCTTCATCACTTTCGTGGTTCACCATTACATACAGGCTATTGAAAGCGTATAACAATCCCTGGGCATACCCCATTCCTATCATGGTTTTGGCTGTATCAGCCACCTGGGTTGAATCTACTGCCCCGATCAGGAGCTTTTCTACTGTAGGCTGGGTGGTATCGCCCATTGCTGGTAACTCCATGCGATAAATAGCACCATACTGGTCTACCGTAATCAGCCGACCCTTGTTATCAAATGTCATAGACACCCACGATCCCTGTTCATTTTCAGAGGGACTGTACAAATGATCCGCCTTAAAACCGGCCGGAATTTTAAGTTTTTCAATTTTAGGGTCAACCGGACCATTGTTTTCTGACTCCGTCTCTTTTTCGCCTGATGACTGACAACCTGCGAAAAGTAAGGAGATCAGAAGTATACCCATTGATATACTCCTGAAAATTTGTTTTTTAGGGTTTATGGAATAAATCATTATAGTAATTTACTTTGTGTTATGTTAATTTTGGAATTAGCGATTATCTTCAGACCAATTTGCTATTAATTTTCCACAAAACAATCATGGGCTTTCCTGCTATTTACAACCCTGGTTATAAAAAATAAAAATCCCGTCTTTTCCTGTCCCAATAATATCCTTTTATCAGGATCCGGTTAGGTCGATTGCCCTTAAATACTGGCCAATTACTTTTCCTTCTCCGTAAAGGCCATCATGAAATAAATTATAATAGTGGAAATGTGAATATTAGAAAAAATTAGAGAACCTGCAAATCAACCCTCCCAAAGCCAGGTTTTCATTTCTTCCAAACTTTAAAAAAAAGGACTTCAACTTTATTAAAATTCACAAATGCAATATCTCTTTTTAGGGTTATCGCAAATATTTGGTGCAATTCCGAAAAATTAGCATTAATCGATTAAACAGTCAAAATTTAAATAATATCAAAATTTTAAATTGTTTTCATAAAAACCTAAATTTAGAAATCTGTAAGTCAGGTCTTTTTATGAATTTGAGAATTTCTGTTTTCTATGTATAACTTATTATCTATTATAAAAATAACCCTATAACAAAATGGCAAAACAAAAAACCATTCCATCTATTTCATCCATCAGCAGAAGGCAGTTTATCAGAAATGCCTCCGTACTTTCAGCTTTTACCATCGTGCCCCGATTTGTGTTAGGGGGCCCCGGTTACCTTCCTCCCAGCGATAAAATAACCCTGGGCTTTATCGGTACCGGCAAACAGGGAATGGGCTTGCTGAACTCATTTATGAATACCGGCGAGGTACAGGTAATTGCCGCTTCCGAGGTGTATCAGGCCAAGCTCGACCGATTTGTAAACAAAGCCAATGCGTACCACGCTGAAACCGCCAACCAGTCGAAGGTACAATATAAAAGCTGTAACTCTTACCCTGATTTTCGCCGCTTACTCGACCTGAAGGAAGTTGACGCGGTAGTGATTGCCTCGCCCGATCACCAGCATGCCGTGATGGCGGTGGAAGCCGCTGAAGCAGGGAAAGACATTTTTTGTGAGAAACCATTGTCACTCACGGTAAAAGAAGGCCGGGCGATGGTAGACGCCACCCGGAAAAGCAAAAGGGTTTTTCAAACTGGCAGCATGCAACGCTCGTGGCCCGAGTTTCGGCAGGCTGTAGAATTGGTTCGGAATGGGTATATTGGTGACATCAAGACCGTAAAGGTAAGTGTCGGCGGACCGCCCCTGCCGTATGACCTGCCGGAAGAAACCATTCCGGAAGGGCTGAACTGGGATGGCTGGCTGGGCCCCAATACGCCGGTAGCCTTTAACGTGGAGCTGGCGCCTCCTCTTTCTCAGGATGTGTTTCCCAACTGGCGGAAATACAAAGAATTTGGTGGCGGCGGCATGACCGACTGGGGTGCCCACATGTTCGACATTGCCCAGTGGGCACTGGATATGGACGAAAGCGGACCCGTAGAAATAATTCCACCTGATGGCAACGAATATCCATTTCTTACCTACAAATATAAAAACGGAATTACCATGACGCACGAAGCGTTTGATCCTGAAAGCAACAATGGCGTACGGTTCATTGGGTCGGATGGGCAAATTGATGTATACCGGCGCAAACTGATTACCACGCCGGAAACATTGAAAGATCAGGTAATTGGTGAAAATGAAAAGCATGTGTATTTCAGCGACAATCATTATAAGGATTTTCTGAAAGCCATGCGGGACCGCACGCCGCCCATCTGTGATGTGGAAACCGGACATCGCACGGCATCGGTGTGTAACATTGGCAATATCGCCTATGCCTTAAAGCGACCGCTTCAGTGGAACCCAAAGAAAGAAAAGTTCAAAAAAGACGATGAAGCCAACAGCTTACTGGGACGCCCCATGCGTGCGCAGTGGAATGTATTGTAAAAGGTTATGGTTTAAGCTGGCCTTCAATGGCCGGGTAGTCGGTGGTCTGGTCCATCTCAAAAATCCTTTCCATCAGCTGCCATTTTTCTTTGGCGGAAGAGGATGGATCGGATTGCTGAAACCGGCCCGCAAAAGCTTCCCATTCGGCCTGCCGGGGCAATTGCCCCAGCCGGGCCAAATCCCGGTCATGATCAAATTCAGGCACCGTATCCATAATCATAAACAGAGTGTGGCCATGCAGGTATAATTCCATATCCAGGATGCCTACCTGCTTCATACTTTTACCCACTTCCGGCCATATGCCCCCATTTTCATGGATTTTTTTATATTCCCTGATCAGGTCGGGATCGTTCTTTAACTGTAAGGTTTTGCAATAACGTTTGAAAGGTGGATGTACAGTAGGCATGCGGTTGCGGAATTTTTTAAAACAATGGATTATCTTAAATTGTAAATACTAAATTAACAACTGACCCACCATTAAAAAACTTTTCTCTTCCTGAATTTCTTTTTTAGCCCCACTTATTATTCGCCAGCAATTGCGCCATTTTTTGCACGGCAGTCTGCATTTGTTTCCGGGAATAGGCGGTATACCCCAGCAACAGGGCCGGAGGTTGCCGGTGCTGCAATACATACTCCGACAAAGCAGTGGCGGTAATACCGTGCTGCTGTAATCGGACTGACACCTGCCGGTCATCCAGATGCGCTGCCAGCCAGCCTACCAGGTGCATGCCAGAATCAGAGTGATGAACCTTCAAAAATGGATAAGCCCATTGATTTATAATTTCAGCCAGTTCATCCTGTCGCTTTTTATACAAAATACGCATGCGTTGCAGGTGTCGGTTCAAATGCCCTTTGTCCATAAAATCTGCCAGGGATATCTGATCAATAAATGAATTCTGCCGGTCGAACAAAGCTTTGGCAGTCACAAATTTTTCTACCATATCTCTCCGGGCTACCACCAGGTAGGCAATCCTGAGGGAAGGAAACAACAATTTGCTGAAAGTACCCAGATAAATTACATTTCCATATGGATCGAGCCCCTGCAACGAGGGCATAGGTTTTCCCTCATAACGCAGTTCGCTGTCGTAGTCATCTTCCACAATCCAGGTTTCTTTCTTTCTGGCCCATTCCAGCAACGCGATCCGCTGCGAAACCGGTAAGGTACCGCCCAATGGATACTGGTGGGAAGGGGTGATGTACAGCAATCGTACTGACTTCACTTTTTTCTCTAAATAAGCTACATCAATACCCGCTCTGGTTACCGGTACAGGTACTGGTTGTGCGCCCAGAGTTGAAAAAGCGGCTCGGGCACCCAGGTAGCCTGGGTCTTCAATACCGTAGTAGTCGCCCCGGTCCAGCAGCAGATGGGCAATCAGCCACAAACTCTGCTGGGTGCCATTCGTAATGATAATGTAGTCGGCCGTACAGTTCACAGCGCGGTTCACCCGCAAATAACCTGCGATTACTTCGCGAAGGGCGGCACTTCCCTGTGCGTGCTGATAGCCCAGCTGTTTTACATTCAGATATCGGGTACTTTCCTGTACCGACTTCATCCAAAGGTGAAATGGAAAATCCTGTAAGGAAGGAATACTGGTTTGAAAGGGAGTGACTTCCTCTGTTTCCACATTGCGGGGCAACATATGTTGTTCCAAAAGTGCTGTGAAATGCCAGGCAAACCTTTTTAGATGAGTACGGACTTCTTTCTTAATGCCGGGTATTTCATTATTTTTAATAAAACCGGGAATGGTACCGGATACAAAAGTACCTGCACCAGTTTTGCCGATCAGGTACCCTTCAAGTAACAACTGCTCATAAGCCATAGTGACCACATTTCTGGAAATGCCGAAATCTGTGGCAATCATTCGGGAAGGTGGAAGCTGATCGTTTGCTTTCAATTTTCCCTGCAATATGGCCTGCCGGATTCCATTGTAAATTTGAATATAAAGCGGTTCACTCAGCGCTTTACTTACTTGTAAAAAAGGGAGGGAAATCTGTTTGGCATTTCTTTTCATAATTGGACCTATGCATTTGTTATAATTTGGCACTATGAACAGAACCAAATTTAATAGAAATTCGGACCATAATAAAACCAATAAAAATTAATCATGTCATTACAATCTATCGCCTTGCTCACTTATGAAGGGCAAATCGGTTTTGCTACCGACGACCAGTTGCTGGTAACGTATTTAAAACAGACTGGCTTCCGGGTATCGGCCGTACCCTGGGAAAACTCTGTGCGCAAACTCAGAGAATTTGATGCGGTAGTTTTCCGGTCTACCTGGAATTACCACAAGTCACCTGACGAATTTAAAATATGGCTTAATACGCTGGAAATGATGGGGCTTAACCTTTGGAATCCACTACCAGTAATCAGGTGGAATATGAGTAAAAGCTATCTGCTGGACCTGCATCAGAAAGATGTACCGATTCCGGCTTTCAAATATGTCAGAAAGGATACTGAATGGGAACTGGATTCATTCCTTCAGAAAAATAAATGGCAAAAAGTGGTGATTAAACCCGCCATTTCAGCTACCGCTTATAATACTTTTCCGGTTACCCGGCAGGAGGCTCAAACTGCCAACAACCGAATCAACCTTTTGTTAGCGGAAAGCGACCTGATTGTACAGGAATTTATGGAAGAGGTGATTACCGATGGCGAATATTCCTTTATCTTTTTTGGTAACCGCTATAGCCACGCCGTAAAAAAAATACCCAAAAAAGGAGACTTCAGGGTGCAGGCGGATTTTGGTGGGAACTGGCACCCCTGTTCACCCTCGGTTTCTTTAATTAATCAGGCAAAACAAATATTAATGCTGGTGGAAGAAGATTTGTTATATGCCCGGGTTGACGGTGTAGTCAGACAGGGTTTGTTTTATCTGATGGAACTGGAGCTGATTGAGCCGGCATTGTTTTTCGGAGCGCATCCGGAAGCTGCCAGAAGGTTTACACAGGTGCTGTTAAGCCGGTACCAAAATCAGGTCAAAACCAAGAAGCTGCTGGGTGGATTGGACTGGTGAAAAAGAAACGGGTATATGGTAGAAACAGTACCAGCTTCCACCCAACCCATCGCCTGCGGATGCTAAAAACAGCATCTTGTCTGTTGCAGGAAAGGAATAATGACCGGGAAAAGTACGAAGGAGCGTTTGCGGAATTATTTCGGGGAGGAAGTCCACCCTCCCTATTTCCCTACTTTGGTGCCCGGTGCTCATTTAAGGTAAAAAACAAGCAGAAAACACGACTGACGAAGCGATATCGGGCTTAATTCAATGATAATTCCTGATTGGTTTCCTGTTTTGGATCCGCTAAAATATCAATTATTCCATATTATGTAATTAATAAATACTATTATTATTAACATAATAATAGTTATAAAACTTGTAAAATAGGAAACCTATTGGGATTAATTCGAAATCCCCAAGAAAACAAATATGTTTAATAATGGTTAGTGAACCGTTTCTAATTGAAATGAATGCCCGCTTTTTATTGAAGGGTACGAATTATACTAAAAAGATAGTTTGCTGTAGAATTGCCTCCAGGACTAGCCATACGCATCAGCCTTTTACTATTAAGAGGTTGAAAATCGCATTAAGCTAAATCCGAAACGGGCTTGATAAACCAATTTAACAGATAGGAATATGACTACAAACCAAAGGATTTTCAGCAACCTGGGACACCAGAAGCAGATGAAAAACGAACGCGTTGCCCCGGGCTTTCGCTAAACGCGCCCGAGCGGAGGGCATATTTTATACATTTTCTCGAATTGAAAAGATAACTTTTGCGAGTTGGTTGTCAGAGATGGCTTTGTGTTTGGGGTAACTCTACACTGATATTTAATTTTCCTCCTAAACCTTGCTCTAGGATGCGCATAAGCGTAGACAGACGTATATCACTGGCATCTCTTTCCACCCTGGATATCTAAGACTTCCTGGTATTAGCCCTTCTGGCAAGCTCTTCCTATGTCATATGATCTTCTTTACGAGCTTCCTGTATCATCACTCCCAGTCTGAAGGAATGGAATTTCCTTTCATACTCATCTCTTTCCGGGGTTCCTATCCTGCCGTACTTTTTGTCCAGATGTTCGCTAAAAGTAATGACCTTATTTTTGTAGAACTCCCAAAAGTAGTCGTCGTAAATGAGTATTTCCCTATTTATTTTAGAATGTAAAGTTAACTAATTAGATTACTTTTCCTCAATACTATTTTAAAGGTTACTACAGGGGATGAAATTTTTTGAGTTGATATGGTAAATCTTTTAACCTGTTACTTGGATATCGCTGTGGAACTGACAAATCTGTGCCGGACTGGGTTATTTTAAATTAATGAGATCTTTGTGGTGAAAACACCAACAAAGGGGAGCAGCAGCAGTAGTGGTGATTAGGAGAGGAGAACGAACGCGTTACGCTACCGCTAAACGCGCCCGATTGACCATTCTGTTAATACTGCAATGAAGAAATTATTGTGACTTTTCTTTCAACAATTTGGCATTTATGAAATAAATATTTGCTTGTCTTATTTAATGGCAGGCTACTTCAATGGGCTTCTTTGCCGAAAAGCATCAGGTGTTGTTGGGGCAATAAAGTTTTATTTTCTATCAGGCGCAATCCTACGGCCCGCATTTCTTTCACGGCCTGTTCCACCGTCATTTTGTGCAGGGGTTTGATGGGCACATCCGGGTCTTCAGCCCGATATTCTACCAGAGCTACCCTTCCATTAGGCTTCAGTGCCTGTACAATGGAGGTCATTACCTCGCGGGGATAAGAAAATTCATGATAGGCATCTACCATCAATACCAGGTCTACAGTACCAGCCGGTAAGTTGGGGTTTTGTTCGGTACACAAAATGGTTTCCACATTGTTTGCATCCTGTTTCGCCTTGTTCTCTTCCAGGTAGGCAATCATTTCTGGTTGCAGGTCTACGGCCAGCACCTTGCCTTTTGGCACCAGCGGACTCAGCCGGAAGGTGAAATAACCCGTACCTGCCCCAAGGTCTGCCACCACATCGGAAGGTTGCAGTGCCAGGGCCTGTACCAGCAGGTCGGTTCGCTCTTTTATTTCCCGGTCGGTACGTTCCAGCCAATCCGCTCCCTGATAACCCATCACATGGGCGATTTCCCTACCCATATAAAACTTGCCGGTACCATCCCGGCTGGCTTCCCTGAGTTCGTAATAATCAGTTTCCTGCTGGGCATGGCAGGAACCAGCACCTAATACCAGATATAATAGGGAGATATAAATTAAAGGGATGTGTTTATTTATCTTTTTCATTAATCAATCGGTTGATTTACTGTTGTGAAATAGAATCGATATTTGACTTATCGTAGATGGTTAACAGGTAAACGGTCATAGTTTCCTGATCAAGAGCTGTTTCTAATTCCAGATAGGTAATCACCCTGGCTCCCCCACGCTTCCCTTTGCCTTTACTTTTAACAGCTAATCTGATTTTATAAATATGATGTCCTAAGGAAGTACCTGATTCGGGATGAGCCATAAGTTCCAACTCAAGCTCCTTTAACTCTTTCTTAAGTGATTTGTACTTCTTGAGTAATGGTTTGGTTGCTTTTTCAAAATTATCGGTAGTACGTACTTCACATTTCATTGAGAAATTCACCTAAAGTTCTACCCTTTTTTCTTTTGCCTTTTTTGATTTCCTGTACTTCTTTCAGAGCATCCCGCAAACCGCCCAATACTTCTAATTTATTCAGTAGTTTTTCATGTTCTGCTTTAAGCTGTTTCCATTCTTCAATGGGAACAATTACTGCTGTCTGTTTTCCTTCTTCGTTGGTAATATATTGAACATTCATAGCATTTTTCTTCTAAAATACAGCTTTTTTATGAGTCGCATCTAAATCGAAGAAAAATAACATTGGAGCCAGGGGGCCATTGCTGCCGATGCGGCTTCAGTCGGCCTGCTTACCTATATTATTTCATACAGGTAATAGCATACTTCAAGGATTTCTCCTGTACTATAAAAACTGAGGACATGAGTGCTGGTTTATGTTTACAAACCTGATTAAAAACCTGCCTGTTGTGCTATCAATCAATAAAAAGATTTTAACAATATGGTAAGCAAGTGGACAAAAGTAATAAAGTACTCCTTGCCGGATGAGTGATATCGGCCGATGCGGCGAATTCCGGTGGCCGGCATCCGCTTCATGGGACCCAGTGCGACTGCCGCCGGAATTCGGCCCAGCCTTATCAGGTCGGCTCTCCGACGGGGAGACCTGAAAATTTATGTCTACCTGCTTAGTGGGTATTTGTTAATATTCCATATACCATTATTCCGCAATAATCAGCCCGTCAAACGCATTAAGTTCATCCAGTGTCAAATTCAGATAACCGTTGTTCCAGGCGAATGGGATGCTTTTTTCCTGCTGCATGGAATACACCGCGGAAGGTTTGTTTTCACAACGAATGCGGAAATCGATGTTGCGCACCGGCAATGGACTGAAATAGGTATTGCCACTGTAACCGGTAATGTTTACCAGATGCAGCATCATTCCATCGGGTGTGTCATTCCCCACATTTGCCGGAATGTTTTCAGTATAATTCTGTAACACCACCTCTACCCGCTCATGGGCATTGGTTTGGATCAGGTCATGAGCAGCAGGGAAAAGCCGGTCGATGATATCCAGCACGATATTCTTATGTTGTTCGTAACCATGGATAAAATACAATCGACCTACATTGATTGGGATCAGCGCGGCGGTGCCTCTCCCGTGGGTTTTCATGCCTACCGCGTAATAACCACTGGGTTCGTGTCCGCCAATCTTCTCTGGTGGTCCGGGCCGACCGGGCGTAAAGATGGGCAGAGCGGTCTGGTCTGCATCGGCAAAATCGTACAGGCCCAGATTAAACTTCCAGAACAACAGGCTTTGCCCGGCAAACCGTTTGAATAAATTTTTATCAGCAGGCTGTAAATAATACCCGGCGCCATCATGGTCTTTATTCACAACTTTGGCACCGAACAATTCATGTAAATAGGCTTCATCCTCAGACAAACTCTGGTTGGTGGCCATAATGGCAGTGCCGTTGTCGCAGGCCTGCCTCAGTACCTGTTTGGCCGCATCAGATACTTCCACAATCTGAGGCAGGATCAGCAGTTTATACCGGCTGATCTGATCGGCCTGCTTTTCTATCTGGCTGCCATCAATGATATCGTATGGCAGGTGCGCTTCTTTCAGCATCAACTGAATACCCCGGTATTCCTGGGCTTCCTCCCCATGCGGCCAGTTGCCCGGAGATATTACGCATATTTCTGCCGGAGAGGTATACTTACCAAAATAGGGTTCATATTTTTTATGAAAGGCATATAGCGTTTCCCAGGCATCGTAATTCCGCTCATCTTCATAATTCCTGAAATCACCCATCATGCTCATGTCCAGGCCGGAACCATTGGCGATATTCTCATACAGCCTGATTACCGTTTCCTCAGGCTCAATGGCATTGTACCGCGACTGAAAGGAAATCTGCTGGATGCTGGCATTGCTTACAATATGGTTGGGATAGGAATGCAGGGTATTGTTCACATTATCCGAAGCCAAGTAGGGCCAGTAAGGCAAACTGTTGGTTTGTGTTTCATGGCGGATGATATCCACATATTCATCCATATATGTACAGATGGCAATATCCGGGTTTTTGGATTTTACTGCCTGGTGCATGCGTTGCATCCAGTCGTCCACGGTGTATGCTTTAAACTCCTGGTACCTGGCAAAGGAAGGTTCCTCTCTGCTATCCTCTTTCGGCAGTTCCATGCCCTTACTGAAAGCTTTAAACCGTTGCTGGTCGTACGGATTCTGGTCTACACCGAAATGCGTACCCTCATAGGCATTCCCGGTATGATACCCCGGCATATTGATGAATATCCCGTCAATATCATAGTTATCGATCACTTCCTCTACGATCTGAATCGATTTTTCCTGTACATAGGGCGCATTAATCGCGGCCATATACATATCATCATTGATAATCCGATCGCCATTGGCTGAAATATAAGTCCAGTCGGGATGCTTTTCGAAAATGCTCTGGTGAAACCGACTGAAATCAAACCGGGTAATAACCCGGATGTCCAGGGCATGGCATTTTTCAATTACCTCTTTCAGCATATTCTCCTGTAGGTACGGATTGGTGTACTGGAAATCCAGTTGGGTAGGATAAAAAGCCATAATCCCACCCCCATTGATAATGAGGGTGTTGACCGAGAACCGCTGCAGGTCTTCAATCAGGGAATCCACATTGAGTCGGGCTTCATAAGCAGGTAAATTGTTTTGCATCAGCCGCAGGTTATTGCGCTGCCACCAGGGAAGCGAATCGGGCCATTCAGCAGTGGCAGCCGGGGTCGTTAACCGAAAAGCCTGGGCCTGTGCAAAGCAAAGCGACAAGCCCATTGCCAAAAACAACAGGAGGCAGATCAGGGGTTTCATTTTTTAAGGGTATGGTAAAATGAATGCTGGGGATTATTTAAATTATAATTGTTAAGGAAATGCTTTTGATAGAAGAAACTCTATTCTAATTCACATAAGGCGCCAGCACTTTCTGCCAGATTTTATATCCTTCGGCATTCATGTGCAGGTTATCGTCCTTAAAAATATGGTCTACCACTTTCCCATCCGGTCCGATGGCGGGCGTCCATACGTCGGCAAATTCCGTATTATCTTTTCTTTCCGCATACTTCTCCAGTTTCTCATTCACTTTTAAAAAGTCTTCCTTCATTTCCCAACGGGCCACGCTGGGTTTTACAGCGATAAATACTACAGGTGTATCGCCCAGTTCTTTTTTAATTTTCCCGCGAAGCTTTTTCGCCCGCCTGACAACTTTGCCGGGGCTATCGCCTTGTGCGATATCATTGTCGCCTTCGTAAACAAAAACCTTAGCGGGCTTGTAAGGATAGATCACCCGGTCGGCATAATACAGCAGGTCTTCAAAGTTAGACCCACCGAAGCCCCGGTTCAGGATATTTTTGCCGGGAAAATAATCAGCCATATCCTGCCAGATGGCAATAGAGGAACTGCCCACAAACAGAATAGGGTTAGGGGATGCCGGATTGGTTTTATCCTTTTGTTCCAGTTTCTGAATAGTTTCTTCCCAGCGTTCGGGACCTTGAGGCTGATCCTGGGCTGATATTTTATTCATTATTCCTGGTATCAGTACAATTATCAGTATAGTATTCAGCTTTGTCATCAGATTTTTCATAGAAAGTACTTTTGATTTTTATTAGTTTTCAACGGTAAAACTAACGTTTTCTCTTCATTTCTATAACGGTGCGGAAAGATAAAAAACTGAACAAGGGTTAATTGCCATATGAGGAGCCTGATTATTTTCATAAATTTGAGAAAAATCTTTCCGTAAAAATTTGGTCGGGGCAGGTAATAACAGAAATGGCCCGAAGTGCTTATGGAAAACAACTATCTTGAAATACTCGAATTACAACCGGGAGCCACCAGAAAGGAGATAAAAACAGCTTATCGACGGTTGTCCAAACTATATCACCCGGATGTCAATAAAGACGAACAGGCCAGGGAGAAGTTTATCGCCATCCATGAGGCTTATCAGTTCTTAACTGAGGTAGGCCCTAAGCCCATCAGCTATAACAACAATCCGTATGCTGATGAATACGAACAACGCCGGCAACGGGCAAGGGAATATGCCAGGAAGAAAGCCGCGGAAGCGACCCGGTTAAGAAACGACCTGATCATAAAAATTCTCAAAGGTTTCAATTGGGCGCTAGTAGTAATTATTACTTTTAACACGTTACTTGCTTTCGATTATCTGTTGCCTGCCCGAAAAGTTACCATGCCCATACTCGGCATCACCAAGTCTTTTCAAATGAGCCGGACGGGATCCACTTACCTGTATGATGAAATCTACTTTGAAGATTTTGTGATGCGGGTCAATACCGGAAAGGTAAAAGAAACAGAAAACTATCCTCCTGCTACCGTCAGTATTACACCGCTTTTTCATAAGCCTCTTTCGGTTATGATCCGCATTGGTGGCGTCGAGGAAAAAATAGACCAGGTGTATAACGTGTACCTGGTATTCGGCTATCTTATTCCCTTCATTTTCCTACTTTCCATCCTGTATTTTTTCCTGTTCAAATCGCTGGATCATAAACTTACCATTTCACTGATTATAGTTTTCATGTTCATTGTACAGACTTTCCTGTTCTTCATTTCTTAATATAATTTAAAACAGCGCATTAAATACTTACATTATTGTAATATATTTAATATTCTCATAATCAACGTTTTAAATTAATACAAATAAAGCAATAAGTTAATAATAATTTCTTAGTTTTATATAAAACCACTTCCCTTTTAAAACCAGTTTATCAATTACAGTTTCAGCAGAACGATACGATTAGCCCTTATTTTTTTACCTTCCTATAAAAAGTTTTCGCAGAGAAATATTGTAAATTACCCTGCTGATTTTTCAAATCCACTACCTATTCCTGATGATGAAAACTTCGCCACATACCCTGAAAATCATCTGCCCTTCGGTGCTGTTTATTTTGTTGTTTGCGCTTACTTCCTGTAAAAAAGAATGGTACCAGACAGCACCTGACTTGTATGTGGAAGATACCTCTTTTAAGGTTGTGGGATATCTGAGTGCCGGCAATTTAGGATCAATTGATCAGATAGCGCTGCACCGGATTACCCATCTGAACCTGGCCTTTGCCAATCCGGATGCACAGGGAGATTTGGTTTTCAGGGAGAGCAGCCAATTGCCTGATGTAGTAGAAAAGGCACATGCATTAAGCGTAAAAGTTTTCATTTCCGTTGCCGGAGGTGGTGGACTGGTAAAAGAAAAACCATACTGGAAATCGGTTTTGGAACCGGATAACCGGGCCGCCTTTATCGATAAAATTATTGCTTTTGTGGAGAAGTATAACCTGGACGGTGTAGATGTGGACATTGAAGGCAATCTGTTTCCTACGGTGGGTGAAACCTACAATCCTTTTGTACTCGAATTGAAAAAGGCACTGCACGCCAAAGGCAAAGGGATTACGAGCGCACTGCCGGGTACCTATTTGCACGAAGCAGTAAAACAGGAAACCCTGGAGGCATACGACTTTATCAATGTGATGGTGTATGACGATACCGGCCCCTGGAATCCTGACAAACCAGGGCCACATTCCACCTATGAATTCGCGGAAAGGTCGGTTGATTTCTGGCTCAATCAGAAAAAGATACCCCGCCAACACCTGGTACTGGGCATGCCTTTTTATGGTTATGATTTTGCTGTGATTGGATCAAAACAATATGGTCAGATTGTGGCTGATAATCCCGCTGATGCTTACAGTGATGAGATAGCGCAATTGTATTACAATGGGTTACCCACCATTGTAAAGAAAACCCTGCTGGCGCTGGAAAAATTCAATGGAGTGATGTTCTGGGAACTGAGCCAGGATGCCACCAACGACCTTTCCCTACTGCGGGCAGTTGACCAGATTATCAATGCAGGCGATTGTGGAGCAGAAACCCTGGCCACCTATTTCGCGGATGCCGATGGTGACGGATACGGCGATCTTACCAAACCACTGCAATCCTGTACCCTTCCCCCCGGATATGTGACCAACAAACAGGATTGTGATGATGCCCAGGCAACTATCCATCCGGAGGCTGAGGAGCTTATTGATGAGTTAGACAATAATTGTAATGGAAAGGTTGACGAATGACATGAAATTCTAAAATGAAAAATGAGAGGGGTTACTTATTCACTGCCAATTTATACTAACAGGTATCAATGTTATAAATTTAGTTTGAAATAGATGACTGCCGACAACCATCCAACCTCTTTATAAAAATGATAATGAATCCAACTGAATCAATAAGCTGCTTTATAGCGACAAGGAAGTTGGCAATGGTATATTCCACCATCTTAAAATCAGCCTATGAACTTTATTGAAAATCATTCCTATTTTATCAGCGATGCTGATGTGGTTATGAGGGAAGACCCAAAGGTAGAATCTCCTGCTAAAAACCACCTGATATTTGGCGACTGGCTCAAGTATCTGGGTCAGGAAACGGATAATTGGATTAAGGTATATTCCAGAAACAGTATGGGCTGGTTACTCAAAACCAGCGTTACCGACCGCAGGGCACTGGAAATTAACTTTGTGGATATTGGGCAGGGCGATGGCTGCCACATGGTAACTCCCGAGGATGAAATCATTCTGATTGATGCGGGTATCGGCGACAATATGTTCCGGTTTTTAAGCTGGCGGTATAACCTGAGAACCAGAAAGGTGGCAGGAATAGACGGCGTAGCCCATAACGATGCCGAAGCCAGGCTGCCCATTGATATTGACCACGTCGTGATTTCCCATCCCGATCAGGATCATTATTATGGCTTCAAATATCTGTTCGATTGTAAAAAGGTTAAAATCAAAAACATCTATTACAATGGCATTGTAGAGCGGCCCCTTACAGCCGAAAACCACGACCATGATTTGCGGTATTATGCCAACGACGATTTGGGTGGTTATGTCAAGGGCACAAACGAGAATTACTATCTGTGGAATTTGGTAAGAACCAACGCGGAAATGCGTGAATTAATCCATAAATACAGTTCCTCCAGAAAGAAATACCTTTCCACATTGCGTGCAGGGGCAGAAAATAATCCTGACGTAACGTTTACATGGCTCTCTGCCAATATTCCCTATTTTTCGCGTTTTGATCAGAATGATCCCATCTCAATAAAGATATTAGGACCGGTAACTGAGGAAATAAATAAAGGCAATAGTACCCAACCCTGCCTGTTGCGGTTAGGTGATGAAGGTGTTACCAAAAATGGTCATTCTATTATACTGCGATTACTTATTGGAAATCTCAAGATTTTGCTCGGCGGCGATTTGAATACGGAAGCAGAAGATTATCTGTTTCAGCATTATTGCCCAACCACCCACGAAGTTTCGGCATTGGAAGCAGCTATTGGTAATCTGAAAGCTCTGGGAGATACGATTTCGGATGAACAACGGAAAACCCTGATAGATAAGGAACTTATTTTAAATGAGATTGTCATGCGGGCCCGCAAACATTTTCAGGTGGATATAGCAAAAGCATGCCACCACGGCAGCCACCATTTTAATGAATCGTTCCTGAAATCGTTAAACGCGTTGGTAGCGGTAATTTCCAGTGGCGACAACGAAAGCTACGCGCACCCGCGCCCCGATGCGCTGGGAGCTTTCGGCAAACACGGACGTGGCGAAAGGCCCCTTATCTTCAGTACGGAACTGGCCCGCAGCACCAATGAGTTTACCGAAGTATTCAAATTTTTCAAACTCCTGAAATCCTACGAATATCGAATCGATAACGCGGAAACCGAAGAAGAAAAGAGAAGACTGGAAAATGAGATGCAGGAAAGAAAAGACCGAAACGTAGCCGTTTACGGCATGATTACCCTGCGTACTGACGGTGATAAAGTTATTATCGCACAGAAACTGGAAGTAAAAAAAGGCAATGATCAAAAATGGGATATCCACGAACTACGTTTCAATGCGCACAGGAATGAATTTGAATATCATAAAAAGTAACATTTCAGATGCCTTAGGCTAAAATAATTATTTGGAAAAGTTAAAGCCTATACGCATATTTTAAACCTGAACCAAATAGGTTCGTCTACCGTCAACTGATTTAAGTGAAATTCGAAAAACTTTTTCCTACCTTTGGTTATGCACCACCGTTTACTCTGTTTCTCCATGAAACTTCAGGCATTTCATCTTTACCGAATTATACTTCCTTTTACCCTACTGCTCTGGCAATGCCAGTCAAAAGTCAGCGACCTTCCCAATTTACAAACACAGGTTGCCGGTATAGAAAGTATTACGGGCAAGCCTGAATACCTGAATTCGTCTTTTGTAACCGCCGGCGACCGGCTTTATATGGTGGGGCACCAGAATGGGCAGTTTCCGGACCTGGGCTGGCATGTAACAGGTGAAATGGGAGGCATCTGGGACCATCCTATTAAACTGATGGATGGATTTACCGCAGCCATCCGGTTGAACAACCAAACCTATTGTCTGGAAAAAGCCGATACCTTTATTAACTATCCCTTTGGTAACCAGCATATTTACAACGCGAATGCTGCTGGCCTGAAGGTGGAGCGATTTCAGTTTGTGCCCGATGGTCAGGAAGCCGTTGTAGTAGCGTATACTTTTACCAATACCGAAGCGGAAGCAAAGGAAATCTCCTTTGATTTTAATGGCATGATAGACCTGCGCCCGGTTTGGCTGGGCGAACGAACCGGCCTGCACGATAGCGGCGATTATGCATTCAGCGATGCGGATTTACAAACCATAATTGCCAAAGACAGCCTCAATGAATGGTACGTAGTATTCGGCACTCCCCTGGCACCGGAAGCGTATCAGTTACAAGCTGCAACCTGCGTAACCGAACATATTGGGAAAGGGTGCAATGCTACATTGTCTTATAATCTAACCATTCCTCCAAATTCCTCTATAAGCCTGCCTTTTACCATTGCGGGTTCTTACCATTCCCTGTCGGAGGCGAAAGAAACTTACCAAACGGTGAGTAAAGACCTTGCCCAGCTTTTGGAAAATAAAAAAGAAAGGTATGAAAGTCTGGTCCGACAAACTCAGTTGGATATTCCTGACCAACAGTTGGCTCAAACATTCCGGTGGCTAAAGTATAATACCGACTGGCTGATCCGGGATGTGCCGGAAACAGGCCGGGGTTTATCGGCTGGCATTCCAGATTATCCCTGGTGGTTTGGCGCCGACAGTGAATATGCCTTACAGGGCGCCCTTGCCATCGGTCGAACCGATCTGGTGTACAGCACCATTGATCTGCTCCATACCCTATCCGAAAAAACCAATGGAAATGGTCGTATACTCCATGAGGTTTCTACCAATGGCGCCGTATTTAATCCGGGTAATATTAACGAAACGCCCCAGTTCGCATCTTTAATCTGGACGGTATACCGGTGGACGGGCGATAAAGCCTTTCTGGAAAAATATTATCCGACCATCAAAAAAGGGCTGGCCTGGCTGTTAGCAGAAAATGATGCGGATGGCAACCTGTTGCCCGATGGTTTTGGCATGATGGAAATTCATGGGTTGAATAGTGAAATGATTGATGTGGCCGTGTATACCCAGAAAGCCTTTGCCGATGCAGCCCAAATGGCAACCGCTTTAGGAGAAACCCGGGAGGCGGAAGGTTACCAGAAAATAGCAGACCAGTTGCGGATAAAAATCAACAAAGATTTTTGGGTGCCCGAGAGCAACTCTTACGCCGATTTTATTGGCACTACCAAGCAGGCCCTGCACCTGATTGACGACGCCATCATCAGAGCCGATACACTTGGTAAACCCTGGGCTGTAACAGAATTAAACGCCACTAAAAACAAAATTGAGACATATCCTCCTAATCATAAACAAGGATTTGTGCTGCACCACAACTGGGTGGTGAATACCCCCATGGAAACCGGAATAGCAGACCCTGCAAAAGCAGAAAGCGCATTGGAAACTGGTCGGAATTTTGTAAATCCTTTCGGTATGTTTGTGACCGGAATCGACCGGGATGAAACAGCGGGTACAGACGACAGTTCCTTTGCGAAGGATAGAAAAATATTTTCTTATACCGGTGCGGTGATGACTCTGCCAACCGGGGTACAGGCCATTGCCGAAAATAATTATGACCACCCCGATCAGGCTTTGGATTACCTGCAAAGGCTGACCCGGTCGTTCAGTTATGCCTTTCCTGGTTCTATGTACGAAGTATCACCCGATTACGGCATGATTACACAAGCCTGGAACATTTACAGTATTGCCGTACCCGTTGTGCGACAGTTTTTTGGTATTGATCCCATGGCACAGGATCGTACTATTTACATTCACCCCCAAATGCCATCTGACTGGGAGCAGGCTGCTGTCCAAAACGTAAAAATTGGCGACAATGCCTTGAGCTTGAAGTATCAGATGACCGGAAATACTACCACCCTCCTGATTAACCAAACTCAAGGTAACTGGAAAATAATCATAAGCTTTCCTGAAGGTAAATTCCAAAGCTGGACACTGAATGGTGCGGTGGCGCAACCAGAAACCAGTAGTAACCACCGTATGGTTGAAGTAAGTGGAAATGACATTTCTTTGGTACTTCGTGAATAAGGGTTTATTATTTTGTAACCATATAATCCAGCAAAAGACATAAAAAACAAAGATCCCATAGTACAGGAGCTTTGTTCGATTCAGCAATAAGATCGTTTTGGTTTAAGGTTGCAACACCACTTTCACACAATTCTCTTTTTTCTCATTAAATACCTTATAGCCATGTGCTGCTTCACTCAGGGGTAAACGGTGCGTAATGATGTCGTTTAGTGTTACCTTGTCCTGCTTTACATATTCAATCAGTTCGTCAATATAGGTCAGGAATAATACCTGTTCGTCTTTCAGGTTATCAGGTACTTTACGGGGACCAAAATCAGCGTAAGGCACACGTACATATTCGGCCTGCCCCCCATCGTATCCACCGTAGAGGCTCGTATAACCAAAAAGCGCTCCACCTTTTCCTTTGGTCATATCGCCTTCGGGGCCATAAAACTCAGGATTGGAATTCTCGCATTGTGTAGGCAGATGGGCCTGCTGGCAGAAGTAACAATGTCCGCAACCGATCGGAAAGGGAACCACTACCCGATCACCTTTTTTCAGATTACTGACGGCCCCTCCGGTTTCCTCCACAATGCCCATAAACTCATGGCCTACCACAAATTTCTGTTTATCGGGAATTAGTCCATTATAAATATGCAGATCAGACCCGCAAATGGCGGTGGCGGTAACCCTGATAATAGCATCTCTGGCTTCTTTGATTTCCGGATCAGGCACCGTATCCACGCTTACGTGCTTGGGCCCATGATAAACAAGTGCTTTCATAAGTTAAAAAAGTTTAGGTTGATAGTTAAAAAAATTATTGCTTAGATAACAGCGGCAGTATCGTGAATGTTTTGAAAAATCAATTGGACATGAAAATAAAATGATCAATACCGAATAAAGGATAAATGGAGAAAGCCTTTGGAAAAGCAAATGAAATAGAAAGCCTAATCACTAAGGCTATATGAACAAAAGAGTAACTTCTAATTCTGGAAAGGGCAAAATAATTATTCCACCACCACTATAACAAAAGCACTATTTAATACTTTTCCGCTTCGTTTCATTTGTATCCAGATTCTATAGTCGCCAAGGGTGGGGAAACATATGAAAGAGTAACCACACTGTATACGGGATGGGCTTCCTTTTGATTGCCTGTACCATGGACCATTCCCTGCATCAAAATCGCCAGATGGGGCGGAGAGAAAAATCCGTCGCGACCAATACTCATGTGCCACGAAATGTCCCAGATCAGGCCAATAATAATGCTGAGTGAGGCACCCACGGTGGCGACCACAAACAAAGGTATGTTGGCTGAATAAAGATTTTTCATCAACTTTATTAGAATTGAGGGTTAAGGGTTCCTACCTTTAATTTAATAAAAATCTCGGAATGTTTTCTGGTTAACGGTGAAGAATCAATCATGATAAAGCGGATAAACTTTACACTGGCAGTACATACAATGCTTGCCATCACAGTTTGTATTTCCATCTTTCATTTGCTCGTACTCAGCGGAATGGTGCCTTACGACATCGTTTGGGGCGGCAGGCTGAAGAATGAAACGCAAATGTACCGGTTTGAAATCGTCTCCCTTTCCATCAACCTGCTGTTATTGGCCGTAACCCTGATAAAGGCCGGTTACTTAAAATCCAGGATTTCTCGCCGCATTATCAATAGTTTTTTGTGGATCTTCGCTGTTTTGTTTACGTTGAACACCTTAGGAAATTTAATGTCAGCGAACATCTTCGAAACTATTATATTTACTCCCCTCACGCTTTTAAGCGCCCTGTGCTGTGCCAGAATGGTGATGGAAAAGCCGGACAGGCCATAGCCAAACCGTTATGCGTTGTCAACCGTGATCTTATAGGTGGGGTCTTCCAGCACGTTCACTTCAATAATTTCCTCGGCATTCCGCAACAATCTTTTGCAATCGGAGCTCAGGTGTTTCAAATGCACTTACCTACCTTCAGGTAGCGTTCCGTTATTTTATTCAGCGCTTCGATGGCCGACATATCCGCCACCCGGCTTTCGGCAAAGTCGATAATTACTTCATCAGGGTCGTTCAGCACATCAAACTTTTCGTTGAAAGCCGTTACCGAACCGAAAAACAAAGGCCCGTAAATTTCATAATGCTTTACACCCTTTTGCCAACCTGGCGCCAGAGATACGCAATAAGTAGCGGTGCATTATGCTGAAGGGCAGGCCGGCTGACAGTCAGTGTAACTTATACTAATTGACCCCACTTAACGATTTGGTGTTCTTATGGTCAGTGGAATCATGTTCTAACGGCCGTTTTTTATTGGTATCAATCAGATAAATGCTGCTGCCCTCATATTTTTTAAAATCAATTAACTGAGCGCCCTGTGACAACAGAAAATTTACTATATAATTCTCTTCATTCTCTGTGGAATTGAAAGCATAAACATGGGAAAATAACAGCCAGACTTTTCCCGAAAGATTTGAAAGTTCTGAACGATAATTATGTTTATTTGAACGATGTTCTTTTCCAATTATTACCGAATTATTGTTCGATACCACCCCTGTTGATTTATAAAACTCATACTCGAAATTAGAAGAGTAATATACATACAACTTCTCATTGCTTTTAATATTTTTTTCCAAATAGGTTAAACTATTTCTGACTTCTTGTCTTTCAAAAGGAAATTCATTTAATAAGGGAACTGATAAACCAAGTATCGGAATGGCAAACACAGTTACTGGTAAGGCAGTAATATATTGTTTTGTGAATCCATAAAAATGGTAGGCGCCCATGGCAATTAAAAAAAGAAAATAAGGTGACAGATAGAGTATTAATCTGCTGTTAAAAGGATATAATTTTAGGGCTGATAGCATCAGGTGACAGGCCACAGGAAAGAGTATTAAAAACAAATTAGCATATTTTTTTCCTTTCAGCCATATTGCAACAGCACTCAACGTTAATATCAAAGGAAGTATCCAAAATTTATCAAATCCGAGTACTACTCTGTAAAATCCATAAAACTTTTTATACAAAAACAGATAAAATTCTTTGGAGAAAGGGTTCATTGGCAAAAAGGCATGATCCCAGTAAAGTAACATCATGTTTTTGGTTGGATGGTTATGAATAAATGCTATGTAATACAATAAAAAGGTAATTAGCCAGCAGCCAAATACCAATAGCAGGCGATAGTTTTTGTTTTTGTATACTTCCGTAAATAGTAGGTAAAAACCACATACAAAAAGTATAACAACAGCGATGTTGGAAAAGAAAAGCGCAATACATCCTAGGCATGCATAAAGGCATACAGATCGGTTTTTGTTTGGATTAAATGATAATGTAGCATACATACATCCTACCGCTACCAGCACGTCGGTCATATATTGTTTTGCTTCAGAAGCGTAGTACAACAGATTTATGTTTAAACAAAATAAAGAAACTCCGATAAGCGCGATTAATTTGCTATGCGTCATTTTTACTATGAGTAGGTAAAACAGAGGTATACATATTAAAAAATTTAATAAAGGAAAAATTCTCATTGCGAACTCATTTTTGCCTAATAGAATTACAAAAAACTTTTCGGCAAAAAGAAATCCGATGGGAGCAACCTGGTCAAAATCCAAGGGCTGTAGAAGTTCCGCGAAATCTTTATTCAGAATATTGATAGAAAGCATAGCTTCGTCAAACCATAAACTTCGGTTGAATAAATATTGATAAACAGCTAGTAAAACACCTATGGAAATGGTAAAATGAAAGATTATTAAGTTTTGTAATTTGATCTTCTTCATGCGTTTATAATTTTTTTGACACAAAAATTTAACCTCTGAATCTTTCTCAGGTAAGCGTTTCTAAAGTAATTTCAAAACAAAATGAATGAACAGATAGGACCATTCTGTTCAGGCCTAACTAACGGTTATACTGAAGTTAAACAATTGATAACTTAGTGAAACTGGTTAGGAATGATGCGTTATAAAAAGAAGAGTGATTTTTTCATAGCGATTTATGGTTTGGTATGGTATGTAAGAGCTTATTATCCGTATTACGGACAACAAAATCATTTATAATATTTTAATATGGCGAATCCTATAAATAATAATATAATATTAATAACAAATATAGAATATGAGAAATTAAGTAACAATATTTTCTTAATTATTTTTACTTAAAAATTTATTTCTCTAAAATATAATAATGAAAAATACTTAGATTGCTCAAAATAAGAAAATATTCTGCGCTACGCTCAAACAGATAGGATTTTCAATCAGGTTTTGACCATACACCAAGAACTATGTCCTCAGTTTGTATAATATAGCGTTACTTCTATATTGTCAAAAGCCATAAGCGCATCAAAATAATGTTGAAACGGTTGGCTTATGTTTTTTTAATTTCCCTTTAAATGAATAATTTTGCGGATTATGCAAATAAACCCATCAAAATCAGTAGCTTTTTACACATTGGGCTGTAAGCTGAACTTTTCAGAAACCTCTGCCATTGGCCGGATGTTCGAACAAAAGGGGTATCAGAAAGTTGGTTTTCATGAACCAGCCGATATTTATATTATCAATACTTGCTCGGTAACAGATAATGCGGATAAAAAATGCGGGAAAGTGGTACGAGAGGCTTTGAAAACTTCGCCGGAAGCTTTTATCTGTATCATTGGTTGTTATGCGCAGCTAAAACCAAAAGAAATAGCAGAAATTCCGGGTGTGGATGCGGTGCTTGGCGCTGCGGAAAAATTCCGATTGATTGAGTTGCTCGATGGATTCAACAAAAAAAAAGAGCCTTATATATTCGCGTCTGACATCAACGCGGCGCATACGTTCAACAACGCCTATTCGATGGGCGACCGCACCCGTACATTTCTGAAAGTACAGGACGGATGCGACTACCACTGTACTTTTTGTACGATTCCTCTGGCCCGGGGCAAAAGCCGCGGCAGCTCTGTGGTTGAAATTTTGAATGCTGCCCATGAAATTGCCCGTACCGATGTAAAGGAAGTGGTGCTTACCGGAGTAAATATCGGCGATTTTGGTATTGAAGAAGGGAAACGCAAATACAGGTTTCTGGATCTGGTACAGGAACTAGACGCGGTGGAAGGATTAAATCGTATTCGAATTTCTTCTATTGAACCCAATTTGCTGAACAACGAAATTATCGCGTTTGTAGCTCAGTCTAAACGTTTTGTTCCGCATTTTCATATTCCATTACAGTCGGGAAGCAATAAAATTTTGCGACAGATGCGCCGTCGTTATATGCGGGAACTGTACGTAGACCGGGTAGAGAAAATTAAGCATCTGATGCCCAATGCCTGTATTGGGGTAGATGTGATTGTAGGTTTTCCTGGTGAAACCGAAGAAGATTTTCTGGATACCTACCGGTTTCTGAACGAATTGCCTGTGTCGTATTTGCATGTGTTTACCTACTCCGAAAGGACCAACACGCCAGCTGCCGAAATGGAAGGAGCAGTGCCCATGAAAGACCGAAGCAAGCGATCGAAAATGCTGCGAACCCTTTCTGAAAAGAAAAAGAGGCGGTTCTACGAGGAAAACATAGGACAAACAGCCGTGGTTTTGTTTGAAGAAGATGTAACCAACGGACAAATGCATGGTTTTACAGAAAACTATGTGCGGGTAACCGCTGCCTATGATCCATTGCTGATCAACGAACTAAAGGAAGTACAGCTCACAGGAATTGACGACCAGGGATTGATGCAGGCAGCGGAATTAACCCCTACTTTTGTAACGCGTTAAAGTTAAGTTTGAAGTTTTGCTACGGCTTCTGAAAATATGTTTTAACCTTTTCTCCACATTCTTTTTGGCTGTTCCAAGGCTCCATGTAAAACAGACTGCAAACGCTTGTTACCGCATATCACCTATTATTATCAGATTGTGGCTTTTAATATTTCTGGTGAATCATCGCCATTAAGTAAAAGTTTTACTACCAGCAATAGTACACCTGTATTAAGTAACATCGGGAACCTAACAGTTGATTTTAATATCAAAAAGCAAACCAAAGTAACGGCTACCGATGCTGATGTATTGACTTTTAAGGTTACCAACAAGCCAGGCTTCGTTTCTTTTCAGGATGAAGGCGATGGTACCATGTTGTTAATTATCAATCCTGGGCAGGTAATGTGGGTACCTACAACAACATCCAAATTAGTGTGAACGACGGATTTGGCGGCACTGCCAGCAAAACCATCAGCCTTACAGTGAACAGCCTGACCGCTATTGGTGA
Organism: Cyclobacteriaceae bacterium; assembly: GCA_041745535.1. Classification (GTDB taxonomy): domain Bacteria; phylum Bacteroidota; class Bacteroidia; order Cytophagales; family Cyclobacteriaceae; genus JBGTIS01. Next base: position 25,741 of record JBGTIS010000015.1, read on the forward strand.
ATCCAAAACCAGTATTGCTCTTAACTGGGCCGATCGGGCAGGAGAAACCGGTTATCAGATAGAACGAAGGTTATTTGGAGGAAGTTTCTCTCAGATAGGCACCACTTCAGCCAATATAACCAGTTATGTAGATAAAGGATTGTCGCAGAATACGCGTTATGAATACTAGATTAAAGAGAAAGGTAGCGGATCAGTAACGAATTACAGTAACATAGCCGTTGCCAGTACCTTTAACTATATGGTGTATCTGAACTTTAACCAGTATAACCCGGCACCATCGCCCTGGAATAATGCCAACCGTGTTCCACAGGAATCAGATGTTTTTTCTAATTTATTGAAAGACAATAAGTCTAATTCAGGTATTTCGGTAAGGATCGTTGAAAACTTTGATGGTGAAAATCCATTTGGAATGCATACAGGCAATAACTCCGGAATAGTAACCCGATAATGTGATGCGAAGCACTTACTGGTTAGACGCTGCCAGTACCGCTAAGCTTAAGGTAAGCGGATTAAAACAATATGAACGCTATGACATGGTATTCTTTGCCAGTCGTAAGGATAATAATCAGAAAACCAATCGTACCACAGATTACACAGTGAGTGGTACCAGCGTATCGTTAAACGCGACGGATAACACCAGTAAAGTAGTAAAAATTTCTGAGATAGTACCCAATGCACCGGGGGAGGCTATTATTGATATAGCACCCAACGCGAATTCATTGTTTGAGTACATAGGAGCCTTAATCATAAATGGCTACAGTGCACCCGGCAACAATGCCAGAATAGAAAATAGCGAGCTAATAGCAAAAGTGAAGCTGGAAAATGAGTTGACTACCCATGAGGAGGAGATTATAAATGAAGGAAGAATGAATGTGTATCCAAATCCATTTGGGCGTGAGTTGAGTATAGGCCTGGATGAGCATTATAAAGGGCAGGTATACCTAACTTTACGGAATGTATTAGGCAGAGTGGTACGCCATGAACTGATTTATTTAAATGAAAATCAGAATGATATTGTGCTTCAGGATTTAAATCTGACCAATGGAATTTACATTCTGTCGGTAAGCAATAGCAGCGGTCAAACCAGTAATTTTAGGATTACAAAAGAATAATCACATGGGAGTAGGCATCTGAAAGTTGCGAATATTTGTAAAAAAGCGGCTGCCGCAGTTATAGCCAAAGTATATTTCAGCAATTGATACCCAAAGTTATAACTGAGACGGCCGCTTTTTTAAGTGTCCCACAATTAATTATCTTTGGTATTGTGCCTGAAATGGATTTATGAATCTTGTTTAAGCCACAAACCAAAACATTTGTTAAATCAGAAAGATTTTTATTGGAAAAATCGCGGAAAAGTTATGTATGGTGGTTTCATGAAAAGAACCTGAAAACGATAAGCCAGTTTCTGCTGGCTGGACTTGCGCTGTTTCTGGTTTTCCAAAATCTTGATGTGTCTGAGTTCAAAGAGATGCTGGGCCATGCGAATTATTTTTGGTTTTTGCCGGTTATCCTCCTTATTATAATTTCAAAAGTTTTGAGTGCCGTGCGCATGCATTATCTGTTTCGTTGCATACAGGTAGATCTGGGCATCCTTTATAACATCAAATTATGTTTTGTGGGGCTGTATTATAATTTATTTCTGCCTGGAGGCATTGGCGGCGATGGCTATAAAGTGTATCATCTTCATAAACACAAACAGCAAACTTTAAAATCGTTGATTACCGCCACTTTTCTGGACCGTGCCAGCGGCGTTTGGGCCATTAGTGTACTGATTTTGGTATTGGCGTTTTTTGTGCAAATGGGAATAACTTTTCTATATTTTAATGAGTTGGTATGGATAGGCCTTTTATTGTCCATTCCGGTTTTTTATTTCATTATCAGGTTATTCTTTCCCGTATATTTACCCGCTTTTATTTCCACTGCCATCCTGTCGTTAGGCGTGCAGGGCACACAAATTATTTGCGTTTGGGCTATTTTATATTCTTATGATATACATATTCATTATGCTTCATATGCCTTTTTATTCCTGATTTCCTCATTTGCTGCCATGTTGCCCATTACCATTGGCGGGGTAGGTAGCCGAGAAGCTGTATTATTGATTTTACCAGGCATATTGGGAACACCCATTGATACGGATGCAGGCGTAACCATGACCTTAACATTTTTTATCCTTTCGGTAATTTGTGCCATACCAGGAGCATTGATCAGGTTAGCACCCATTCCTAAACCAGTAACTATTTCAATAAAGGCAATCTATAGCATTAAATCAGGTCATTGAAGGCGCAAAGCTTTTCGCGGTACCGAATCCAGAGGAAAATGGTGAACCCAGTAGTCAGTAATTAAGGTAGTATCCAACGTAGCGGTGGTGGTTAATTTTTTGGGTTCTTTGCCAAATTCACTTACATACGTTTCTTCCCAGGAAATTATTTTACGCGGAATTTTTCATAACAGATGTTGAATTAATAAAACAAATTTATTTATATCAAGTCACATATTTTGTTAAGTGAAAGACAAAATACCGAATCAACAAGTTAATAACAGAAAAAATGTGTGTGAGCGGAATAATTTGTAGCTTAGGTTTAGTGAAAATTTCTTTGTATACAAAGTGGAATACACTATTTTCGCTTGCTATTATGATTATTTACGCGCCGAGGCTGGTAAAGATTTTAACAAATAATTTTGCCGCTGCCATTACCCTGTTTCCGTTTATCTTAGTTTCTGAAGAAGGCTATAAAGAGAACATTGTTCTGATCAATCATGAACGTATTCATCTTCGGCAGCAACTGGAACTATTAATTATTCCTTTTTATTTTTGGTATGCGGTGGAATATCTGGTGAACCGGATAAAGGGAATGAACCACTATATGGCTTATTTACACATTAGTTTTGAGCAGGAAGCTTATCTAAAAGAAACCAATCCGCATTATCTGAAATATCGGCGTTTTGCTGCTTTTCTAAAATATCTATAAAGTGTATCGCATACCAGCAATTATTTTTGGGCATTTTTGAAAAGATAAAAACCAGTCGTTGAAATTATCAAAAAGGTTAATCCTTAAAAATGTTGATTTTTAGATGTTGTAGCAGCATGATGGTTTTCGCGTCGCTAATTTCACTGGTTTCTGTCATGTTCATGGCTTTGGCAAACGGAATTTCCAAAACCTCAATATTTTCCTTTTCCTCAGCTACACCACCGCCCACGCTTACCTGCATTTTCTCTTCATAGGCGGCAATAAAGAAAAACAGCTTTTCGGTAACCAATCCGGGCGATATATATACCTCAAACACTTTTTCTACCTGATTGATTCGGAACCCGGTTTCTTCTTCTGTTTCCCGTTTGATGCAGGTAACCGGATCTTCTTCATCCAGTAAACCGGCGCAGGCTTCAATCAGCATCCCGGTAGGGTTTCCGTTCACAAAAGTAGGATAGCGGAATTGCCTGGTCAGAATTATAGTTTTCTTTTTTAGATTATAAAGCAGAATGGTAGCCCCATTTCCACGATCGTAGGTTTCCCGGCTTTGCGTTTGCCAGGTTCCGTCTCGGTACAGGAAATGGAAGAAGCCATCGACATTTCGCAGGTGACTGCCCGCAGAGATCTGGATGCCCTATTGGAACAGCCTGAAATCAGGTTAAATCTTATCGGCGGTGAACTGGACCAGGCCAGAAGCGCGGTGCATGGCCGGGTAGCTTTGGAACATATCGAAAAGTACAAAGCAGATAAAGCGCTGATTGGCATTGATGGGATGTCGTTGCGGCGCGGACTAAGCTCTCAGAGTGAAAAGGAGCAAAGTATCTCGCTTCATATGGCACAGCATGCCCAAAAGGTTTTTGTGTTGTCCGATTCTTCCAAATTTGAAAAAGACGCTTATTTAAAAATGGGCGACTGGAACCTGATCGATACCGTGATTACCGATGACCAGATCAGTCCTGCAATATCACAACAATATGTATCTGCCGGAATTGAAGTGGTAAACAGCCACCCTACCTAGGGCGTGTTGACAATCAAACTGGAACGGTGATTTTGGACCGCTTTCCGCCTGCTTAGCGTTACTTTCGGCGTCCAATGCGCTGCATCGTACTTCTCAAGTGCCTTAATCAGACGAAAATCGTTCTCAAAATCCCTCGTTAGCCTGAATGTCAACACACCCTAATTCCTGAAATTTATTATATAAAAAAAGGCATCGGAAAGGATGCCTTTCATTGTATTTACTAAATTTAAGTACAAACTGGTTGCTTAAATATCATCTTCCTTTAAGGTAGCAAGGAAACTGACCAGATCCCTGATTTCTTTTTTATTCAGAAGGGTTTTCATATCCGGCATACTGGAAGCAGCACTGACGCGTTTCACAACCTGATCTTTCATGATGGTGGTATCTGGTTTATCACCAATTTTCAAAACCAACGCTGTTTCAGTTTCTTCCTGTAAAATACCACCTATGGTTTTTCCTCCACCCATATCGAGGGTAACCACTCCAAAACCTGGTGAAAGTCGTGCGCTTGGATTGACCAAGGCTTCCAGAAGCTGTTCTCTGGATAATTTTCCCGCTATTCCATTTAGGCGAGGTCCGGCATTTCCACCAAAATCGTCATACGAGTGGCAACGCATACACTGGGCAGTAGGGTGGCGGAAAAGAATTCTTTGTCCCTTATCCGGATCGCCACCAAACAGGCAATCCTGATAGGAAGCAAGTACGTCATCAGAAGCATTGCTTTTTTGTATTTCACTCAGTTGCGCCATCAATTGGTCCGAATGGGTAGAATCAATGGCTTCTTCCAGTTCAAGATGAATTTCAGGTGGAAACTTGCCATTTTTGAGTTCGGCAAGCAGTTTCTCGAAAACAGGCTGGGTATTTTCAACTGGTAAACTTCCCAATGTTACCAAAGCAGCCTGTTTTTCTTCTGTCGTTCTGGTGTTCACTACTTCGGTTAATAAGGAGGCCATCAGGTCCTTAGGCATATCCAAATTGGCCATTAGGTCCAGTCCGGCTACCCGCACACTTTTATCTTTATCAGCAAGTGCTTGCTGAATGGCCTGATCCATCTGATCATCATTCAAAGCAGCCAGAGCTTCTAAAGCAGCCACTCGAACTTCCGGCTTGCTGTCATTTTTAAGTTGCGCCAACAGCGGATCGGCCCCCTTTTCTATTCCCAGTTTCCCAATGGCGTTGGCAGCCGCTAACCGGATGGCAGCATCTTTATTTTTCAACAGTTGAATTAGCGGTGTGGCTGCCAGGGTTTCTACCTGGGCAGGGTCGTGTTCAATTTCACCCCGATAACGACCATCTACCCGGTCCAGCACAGAAGGCCTGGTCCAGGTGCTGAGGGCATCCATTGCCTCAGCACGCATGTTGGCTGGTGCCTTTTCATTCATGGAATAAGCGATCAGGTTTTGTAAAGCTTCTTCGGTACCTACTTCCAGGTTCGCATTAACGGCCCTGCGGATAAGGGCTTCGTTGGTGAAACTGGTATTTTTCAGCACATTGCCCAAAGCGGGTAAAGCTTCTTTAATGTTGAGGTCGTCGTTAATTGCCCTTGCAGCTTCTGTTACCACAAATTCATCTTTGTCATTCAGAAACTTGGCAACGCCCGGATCGCTCATGCGGCGAAGAGCCACCACAGCCGCGATCCGTAAGGCACGGGATGAACTGTTTGACAAAGCCACAATCGGGTCAACCTTGCCGATACGGGCCAGGGCCAGGCTTCCGGCATGCCGCAAGTAAGCGTCTTCCTCGTTATTAGCTTCCAGCATATGTATAATGGGTTGAACAGCCGGTTCATAGGCAATTCTTCCCAAAGCTTCA
>JBGTIS010000016.1:0-4169 GCA_041745535.1 Cyclobacteriaceae bacterium
GCGAATTATGCCTTTCATAACCAGGGGAATCTGAGATTTAAAAACAAAGCTGTGGCGTGGGGCTTGGACCAGCCCGGCTTCTCGAATGGATCAGCCTATGGAGATTTAGACAATGATGGAGACCTGGATTTAGTGGTGAACAATGTGAACATGCCCGCTTTTGTGTATCGCAACCAGGCTGATAGTTTATTAAAGGACCGGCATTATCTGAGCATTGTGTTGCGGGGAAAGGACAAAAACACCTATGCCATCGGGGCGCAGGTAACGGTAAAAGCGATGGGACAGGAGTTTTACCTGGAAAGCATGCCCATGCGAGGCTTTCAATCCAGTGTAGACCCCCGGCTACATTTCGGATTAGGAAACATAACAAAAATAGACAGTATATATGTGCTGTGGCCCGATGGGAGCCAGAGCGTGCTGGTGGATGTGGAAGTAGACCAGCAAATCACCATTTCACAGGCTGAGACAGCGGAGAGAAATCAGATGGCGGAAAAGCAGCATAAAGCATCCGGCCAGAACCAGTTATTTATTGATGTAAGTGAGGAGATTGGGCTTAATTTCGCGCACAAAGAGAATGATTTTGTAGACTTTGACCGGGACCGGTTGATCTTTCATATGCTTTCCCGGCAAGGGCCCGCCATGAGCAAAGGGGATGTGAATGGGGATGGCAGAGAAGATGTGTATATAGGCGGGGCGAAAGGACAGGCCGGAGCCTTATATGCGCAGCAGGCCAGTGGAAAGTTTAAGTTGCTCTCAGAAGTGGTATTTGAGCGGGACAAAAACAGCGAGGATGTGTGCAGTGTATTTTTTGATTGCGATGGAGATGGGGATCAGGATTTGTATGTAGGCAGTGGGGGCAATGAATATTCAGACAGTTCACCTGCTTTGTTAGACCGGTTGTACATCAATGAGGGGCATGGCAAGCTGAGTCGTTCGCCGCAGTTGTTACCCAGTGGACGCTCAGAGAGCACAGGGGCGGTATCAGCGGGTGATTATGATGGGGATGGGGATCAGGACCTGTTTGTGGGGATACGCTTGCGCCCGTTTTTGTATGGGGTACCGGTGAACGGATACATTCTCAACAACGATGGCAAGGGGCAGTTTACCAATGTAAGCGCGCGGGTAGCCCCAGGATTGAAGGAAGTAGGGATGATCAGCGATGGGTTGTGGGTAGATGTGGATGGAGATAAAGATGAGGATTTGGTGATCGCCGGAGACTGGATGCCGATCAAAGTATTTATCAATGAAGGGGGTAAGCTGGCAGACCGGACACGGGAAGCGGGCTTAGACAGCACCAATGGCTGGTGGAACCGGTTGGTGGCTTCGGATATAGATGGAGATGGGGATATGGATATCGTGGCGGGGAATCATGGGTTGAATTCCAGGTTCAGGGCCAGCAAGGCAAAGCCGGTGAGCATGTGGGTGAATGATTTTGATGGCAATGGCCGGGCAGAGCAGATTATCAGTCAGTACAATGGGGAGGCATCATATCCGTTGGTATCGCGGCAGGATCTGGTGACACAGCTACCGTCGTTGAAGAAGAAGTATTTGAAGTTTGAGCGTTATAAGAATCAGAGAGTGGAAGATATGTTCAGTGAGCGGGAGTTGTCAGGCGGGCTCAAGTTAGAGGCATATGAGTTGAGAAGCAGTGTGCTGATCAATGAGGGAGGTGGGAAGTTCAGGGTAGAGGCCTTGCCAGTGGAGGCACAGTTCTCACCGGTGTATGGGATCGTGGCAGCGGATATGGATGAGGATGGGAGCAAGGATGTGTTGGTGGGGGGAAACTTTTACGCCGCCAAGCCGGAGGTGGGTCGCTATGATGCCAGTTATGGGGTGTTGTTGAAAGGGAGCAAACAGGCAAAAGAAAGATTCGCGGTGGCTGACGCGAGGCAGACGGGGTTGAAGCTGGAAGGTGAGGTCAGAATGCTCTTGCCCATCACTGTTAATGACCATAACCTTATTCTCGTGGCTAGAAGCAACGATCGTGTTCAGGTAATAAAACGCAATAAAATTAATAATGTTGAATGACAAAGTTTAATCAGATTATTGTTATAACAATTACAATTTGTACGGTGGGTATGCTGGGGTGTAACCGGCAGTCTGAATATCATAAAATGGTGGGAAGAGAACTGGCCAGCGGGGCTGTGTATGATTCGCTTTTTCTGGGATTAAAATTCGGTATGACTTCCAAGGAATTTTATGCGCATTGCTGGAAATTAAATAAAGATGGATTGGTAAAACAAGGGCCACAGAATATGACGGTAGAATACAAAATCAAAGAACTGGAGCACGCGGCTACCATGAACTTCTACCCAGATTTTTATCAGGATAAAATTTATGAAATGCCCATTACCTTTGCTTATGAAAGCTGGGCGCCCTGGAATAAATCATTGTTTGCCGACAGCCTTCAGCTGGATGTGGTAAAACTGTATGAAAAATGGTATGGCAACGGATTTATTAAAATAGAAAATTCTGAAAAAGGTCCGGCTTATGTCAAAGTAGATGGAAACCGGCGCATCAGTATTTTTAAAAGTAATAACGACCGGGAGGTGAATGTTTTATATACCGATCTGAAAATAGATGAGCAGCTTCAAGCAGAAAAAGCTTCAGCGACTCACTTAGAGTAACTTGATATTAATTAGAATTTTATAGGATTGAGGCTTACGGAAAAAATGAAATACAGTGTGATTATTAAAGGGTTATTTTTCGTTCTGATTATATGTGCAGCCTGCACCGCTACCCAAAAGGAAGATGAAAAAGCAACCCTCTTTACTTCCCTCCAACCCGCTGATACTCATATCGATTTTGTAAACCAACTGGAATACAACGAACAGTTTAATATTTATACCTACCGTAATTTTTATAATGGCGGAGGGGTGGCATTGGGCGATGTGAATAACGATGGATGGGTCGACGTTTATTTTACAGCCAACATGCAGCCTAACCGGTTGTACCTGAACAACAGAAACAGCAAGGGTGCCCCGTTCCAGTTCGAGGATATTACCGAAAAAGCCAGGGTTGCCGGAACAAGAGCATGGTCTACCGGCGTAAGCATGGTAGATATTAATGGCGATGGCTGGCTGGATATTTATGTATGTAATTCTGGTGATGTGGCTGGTGATAATAAGCAAAACGAACTTTTTATTAATAACGGCGCCAACCCGGAAGGTGAGGTAACTTTTACAGAACAGGCCGAAGCTTATGGACTGGCCGACCGGGGATATTCTACTCATGCGGCTTTTTTCGATTACGACAAAGATGGAGACCTGGATTGCTATCTGTTAAATAATTCTTATCAGGCTATCGGAAGCTTTAACCTTCGAAAAAATGAGCGACCCAAACGTGACCCGGTAGGCGGTGATAAATTATATAGAAATGATGTGGATCATTTTACTGATGTAAGTGAAGCGGCAGGTATTTATGGGAGCGTGATCGGATTCGGCCTGGGGGTCACGGTAGGAGATATTAACAAAGACGGGTGGCAGGATATTTTTGTATCCAACGATTTTTTTGAAAGAGATTACCTTTATATCAATAACCAGGATGGTACATTCAGCGAGCGGTTGGAAGAAGAAATGCGCAGCATCAGCGGAGCTTCCATGGGCGCGGATATGGCCGATATCAACAATGATGGTTATCCGGATGTGTTTGTTACCGAAATGCTGCCCGAAGATGATGCCCGCCTGAAAACCAAAACTACTTTCGAAAACTGGGACAAATACCAGTACAATCTGGAAAACGGTTACTATTACCAGTTTACCCGCAATATGCTGCATCTGAATAATGGACTTTCACCGCTAAAAAATGAAGCTGATGAAGTGTATTTTAGCGAAATAGGCCGCCTGGCTGGTGTGGAAGCTACCGACTGGAGCTGGGGTGCGCTTATCGTAGATTTAGACGATGACGGATTGAAAGACATCTTTGTAGCCAATGGCATTTACCAGGACCTTACCGATCAGGATTATATTCAATTCATATCTAATGAGCAAACGGTAAAATCAATTATCACCAAAGAAAAGGTGAATTTCAAAATACTGATAGATTCAATTCCTTCAGAGCGCATTCCTAATTACATGTTTGTGAACCGGGGGAATTATGAGTTTACCAATGAATCAGCAAACTGGGGCTTAGGGGAGCCAAGTCATAGCAATGGGTCAGCGTATGGCGAC
>JBGTIS010000017.1:0-36322 GCA_041745535.1 Cyclobacteriaceae bacterium
TTCCCTAGTCAATCTGTAAGTTTCATTAAATCCTATATTGGCTATCCAATAAAACAAACGAACCTTTTTTTTACCATTTTTAGTTTTGTTGTTTTGTCCGTATTTTGTCTGGAAATTAGGGAAATAAAACTAGTAAAAAAATCTAGGTAAATAAAAATTTAATTTCATTAAGTTCTTTAACCATGCTTATCGGATATGCACGAGTTTCTACCGCTGAACAAAACCTTGATCTTCAACTGGATGCTTTAAAAAAGGCTGGTTGTGAAAAAATATTTACTGATACTACCAGTGGTGTCAAATCTGATCGCCCTGGCCTCGCCAAAGCAATTGAAATGCTCCGGCAGGAGGATAGTCTGCTTGTTTGGCGGTTAGATAGATTAGGAAGATCGCTCAAAGATTTAATCCATTGGATCAGTTTGCTTGATGCAGAAGGTGTTGGGTTTAAAAGTATTCAGGAATCTATAGATACGAATTCCTCTGGCGGGAAACTTGTATTTCATATTTTTGGGGCATTAGCAGAATTTGAGCGAAACCTAATTAGGGATAGAACCCGAGCAGGTTTGGCAGCTGCAAGAGCAAGGGGTAGAATGGGAGGGAGGAAACAAGCTTTGAGTTTAGAAAAACAAAAACTGGCAGTTGAGCTATACCAGGAAAAGAAAATGACAATTAGGCAAATCTGTGAAATGTTTGGAATCACAAAACCTACACTTTACAATTATGTTAGAAGCAATTAACTAGTAATGACACTATCCAGAAGACATCATTATATCCCTAGATTTTTGATTGAGGGCTATGTAAACGCTTAAACATGGAAAATACTTTTTTCTGATACGTTGGAGTTAAGCTCAAACCATTATCTTTAACTGTCAGCACACTAGAAAATTTTCTTGCTTCCTCCTTCAAAATAATAATACACACTCTGCCAAAGAGGAAAACATTCAGTTAAATTTTTCCATTTATTTCGGACACCTAAACACCAAAAGATGGCTTCTACAACAGACCGTAACGGGGTCGCCCGGCGATCGTATTTCCTTTTTTTTTTGCACAGGTAAATATTATTTTATTTATAATTTCCCGTTGCGGGTGGCAGCCGCGCTGTCAGTGGGTCGTTTATAGTGACTTTGCATAATCTTTAAGTTTTTGTTATCCTAAAGTTTATCCACTGATCTGCTCTTTTCCAAATTAAACATGATCTAATTACATAGTGCCAAATCAAGATAAAAAACCATTAAATTCAAGATATATGGTATGTAAATTGCCAATCCCATTGGTATTTGCGTATTACTTATCTTTTGAAAATGCCTTTACCAATTAATAAACCCAGGGGGGTATACTTGTTAGCTATAATAACTGTCATTTCTTTAATTGTCATCAACCAATTGATCACTCAGTATTCACTTCATAGCTTAGAGCAGAAGGGCGAGGTGATGGATCTGACAGAACATCAAGAGTTCCTAAGCCAGGAAATTGCCAAGCTAGCTTTTAGGATGAAACAAAAACGTCGGCAAAAAGCAAAAATTGAGGTTATGGATGCTAAGCGAGATTGGATTGTGAATTTTCAGCTTTTGGAGCTTGCCGCTCAAAAAAGTGCTCTAACAGATAAACAAAGGCGAAACATTGAGGTCATTATGAAAAATATACAGCCAATACAGGACAGCATCGTAGCAGCTATCCCAGAATTGGTCAATCCCTCTTCCCAAGTTGACAGATCACAAGCTATAGCAGTCATTCAGCGTCAGGAAGATAATTTCTTGCCGCTCATCAAAGAACTGAGGGAGGAATGGCGAATCATTACAAAAGAAAGTATGAGGCAAATGAGATTGATCCAACTGCTGCTAGCCCTCGTATCTTTGCTGATTTTAGGTTTTGAAACATTTTTCGTTTTTCTTCCCGTATTTCGGCAGGTGCAAGAAAAAAATAAAGCGTTACAAAAAGCACATGATGAAGAAAAAACCCTGAATGAAGAACTTATAGCTATTCAGGAAGAACTGCAACAATCCCTGGATTACCAGACAAACATCTCTAAAAAGTTGGAAGAAGCCAAGCAAAGGGCAGAAGATGCTTCCAGGGCAAAGGAACAATTTCTTACCACCATGTCCCATGAAATTCGTACCCCGATGAATGCTGTGATTGGCTTAGTCTCCTTGCTATTAGAAGACAATCCTAAACCTACACAGCTTGAAAATCTGCAGGCACTTAAATTTTCAGGTGATACGCTGTTAGCATTGATCAACGATATTTTAGATTATAGCAAAATAGAAGCAGGTAAAATTGAATTAGAGGAAATCAAATTGAATCTGAAGAATTTATTCTATGGGATAAAGCAAAGTTTAGGGGTGAATGCGGTGGAAAAAGAAATTGCCTTAAATTGTCATCTTTCCAATGACATACCCGAAATTTTACTGGGTGATCCTACCAGGTTGTCACAGATTTTGAATAATCTGGTGAGCAACGCAATCAAATTTACTTTGCAAGGAGAAGTGAATTTAAAAGCAGAACTTATCCAAATTTGTGAAGAAGTGGTTTCCATTACCTTCACCGTACAAGATACAGGTATTGGAATTACCGAAGATAAAATCGCCGCCATCTTTGAACCCTTTACCCAGGCCAGTAAAGATATCACCCGCAAATTTGGCGGAACGGGTTTAGGTTTATCAATCAGTAAGAAGCTTTTGGAAATTCAGCAAAGTCAATTAAAAGTTGAAAGTAAAGCGAATCAAGGAACAACCTTTTCATTCACTTTAGATTTTAAATATATAAGGGAAGGAATAGAAGAAAAAATGAGCTTAACGCAGGGCCAGCAATCACTTGGTCTTAAAGGTATCCGTGTGTTAGTAGCTGAAGATAATCATATGAATGTTATCGTAATCAGGCAGTTCCTCAAAAAATGGGGTGTTGACTTCCAGATAGTGGAAAATGGAGAACTTGCCGTGGAAGTTGTCAAAAGGGAACAATTTGATGTGGTTCTAATGGATCTGCATATGCCTGTAATGGATGGATTTACCGCTAGTATGGAAATAAGAAAGTTTAATCAAAAAATCCCTATTATTGCTCTAACTGCTTCTGCTACATCAGATGCAAAACTGGATGTATATACGGCCGGAATGAATGATTTTGCTGCCAAACCTTTCATTCCAGATGAACTATACAACAAGATAGAGAGAAATTTAGGCGTTAGCCGAGGCCTAGGTATGAAAATCAGGACCTAGCTTGAATGTGTTGAGTTTTTCAACTTGTTCCTTTATGTATGTATTCTCAATTTTCTTATAAATATTGGTAGTACTTGGTAAGGAATGGCCAAATATATCCTGAATAGCAGCTTCTGTCATTCCAGCCCTCCTAGCCAATACATAAAAAGTATTTCTGGAGCAATGGTAGGTAATATGTTTATTCATTCCTGCAATTCTCATTATCTCGTTAAGATCAGTATTTACCCGGTGCTTTTTCTGCTTTAAAGAATTTTCCAAAATAAATGGCACCAATTTTTTTGCCCGGTCAGCAAGGGGAACTACCAATAGTTTACCTTTCCTTTTTGTTTTGCCACGGATATAAGAAACGGTGTCCTCTGTAAACTTTAATCTTTCTTCTTTATTCCTTAAATCATCCCCAGGAATGCAGGTGTAGCAGCTGAATAGATAATTTCCCAGGGTTTTCTGCAAAGGCATGGATAATTTTCCAGAATCAAATAAATCAAACAACTGGTCAACTTCTTCCGGAGAATTATAATCCTTTTTTGTTTCTTCAATACGGATTCTAAAATCATCGAAGGGATAGTGGTTTGTTATTCCTTTTTTGATGGCCTCGTTGAAAAACTTCCGAAGTGCCCTGAAATCGTGGCTTGCGGTATTTATACTAAAAAGCTTCACATTCAGTAAGTAATACTCATAATCTTCGAGCCATTCTTTATCTATGTCGGCAAAGCGTACTTTAGGCTTATAATTATCAATATTGTTTATACTACGCTCATAGTCTTCCCGGGTCCGTGGAGAAATCCTTTTGTTATTGGATAGCTGTTCCTTGCAAAAGCTTACCACATAACTATTATCAGCAATCTGGTAGCGCTCTTTAATGGAGTCGAAGGTGACAGGTTTTCCTGAAATTTCCTTTTCCAGAATAATGGCTTCAATTTTTTCAATTTCCTGAAATAACCATTTTTTAAGAAGTTGGGCATTGGGAGCAGTTCTTTTTGGAAATCCAGACTCTTTATCCCATTGTTCCGGAAGAATTTTTTTATCGGTAACAATTAATTTTTCTTTGTTCTCATGCCGAAGGGCTAAATAAATAGGTGCCTTGCCATCAGAACGAATGTCGTTTTTACCTCTTTTTATAATGGCTTTTACATGCATACTCTGAAACTACTCTTATATTACTCTTGAACAATACTTAAATATAGGTATTTTGGTTGTAATTATCCAAGAACGAGATAGTAGGAGAGAGGGCTTAAAAATGAAAAAACCGCCCAAATTGAGCGGTTTTAAGGGTTTTTGGAAGTGGGCCCTGCTGGCCTCGAACCAGCGACCACCTGATTATGAGTCAGGTGCTCTAACCAACTGAGCTAAGGGCCCTTCTGATTCTTTTTGCTACCAGAATTTGGGATTGCAAACCTACATATTTGTTGGTAAATACACAATAATATTAATTGGCTTGCCCTTATTTTTTATGTTTTTTTAGCTTCCACTTTCATCCTATGCTGGTTTTCCAATATAAAAACAAAGGTTCCATTTGAATTGTGGCGGGCATCTTTCATATTTGCCAATCATGAAATTGAATGGCATAAAAAATATAATTTTTGATCTGGGTGGGGTCATCATCGACATCGATCCAGCCCAATCTTATTCCGCTTTGGCGGAACTGGTGAACAGGACCTCCACTTCAGAAAACCAATCAATGGAAGAGCATGAGATTTTTCTGCGCTATGAAAAAGGACTAATCTCTTCGGAGGAATTTCGCAGCGAAATCAGGAAACTGGGCAGCCGGGAAATTACCGATGAGGCCATCGACCTGGGATGGAATAAAATGCTGCTGGATATTCCTATCAAAAGAATTAAACTGCTGGAAAAACTAAAGCAGGATTACCGACTTTTTGTACTGAGCAATACCAACGAAATTCATGTAACAGCTTTTAATAAAATAGTAACCCAGGTGTCAGGGCAGACTGATCTGGCTGATTTTTTTCATAATGTGCATTATTCTCACCTGATGCTGAAGCGTAAACCTGAGCAGGAAATTTTTTACGAAGTGCTTCAAATCAATAACCTGAAGGCTGAAGAGACGTTGTTTGTAGACGACCGTGCCGATAATGTTGAGGCTGCGCGGCAAGTGGGAATGAAAACTTTTCACGTTACTCCGGAACAGGATATTCTGGGGTATTTTTCAGCTTATGAATAAAAAAAATAAAACTTTTTTCATACAGATTTCTCTGTTTCTGATTACCCTTATTACCACTACACTGGCTGGTGCCGAATGGCAGTTCAATAAATATGTGTTTCTGGGGCCGCATACCCTTAATATGCCTGAAATTCTGAATGGCCTGTATTTTTCTCTGCCTTTTCTTGGTATCTTAACTGTACATGAGTTTGGTCATTATCTCACCGCCCGCATTCACAAGGTAAAGGTAACACTGCCTTTTTATATTCCACTCTGGTTCGGGTTCCTGGGCATGCCTTCTATCGGTACCATGGGGGCCTTTATCCGAATAAAAGAATTTATTACCTCCAGGGAAAAGTATTTTGATATTGGAATCGCCGGCCCATTGGCTGGATTTGTAGTGGCGCTGGCAGTGCTTTTTTATGGATTTACTCATTTGCCACCGCCGGAACATATTTTTGAAATTCATCCTGAATATAAAGAATATGGTATGGATTACGCCCAACATGTGTATGAAGATAAGGAGCTTTCTTTTGCCATAGGGTCTAACCTGCTCTTTGATTTTTTCTCCAACTACGTGGCTACCCAACCTGAGCGTGTCCCGAATGCATATGAAATTATCCATTACCCCTGGCTGTTTGCCGGCTACCTGGCTTTGTTCTTCACCGCCCTGAACCTGATGCCCATCGGGCAACTGGATGGCGGGCATATTTTATATGGATTGCTGGGCACCAAATGGCATGGCATTATTTCCAGAACCCTGTTCGTGATTTTTGTATTTTATGCTGGGTTGGGCAGTATTTCACCTTACGAACCACTAAACGATCTGATTATTAATATTCCGCTGTATGTCGGATTTCTGTATATTGTTTTTTCCCGGATGTTCACCACAATCGCTACTAACTTTCAGATTGCCCTGTCGGTTTTTACCCTGCAACTGCTGATCGCCTGGTCGCAGCCCGGCATAATGGGTTACCAGGGGTGGCTGGTTTATGCCTTACTACTGGGCAGGTTTTTAGGACTGGATCACCCAGCTGCCTTGTACGACCAGCCACTGGATACCAAGCGAAAAATTCTGGGTTGGATCACCCTGCTGATTTTTATTCTCTGCTTTACTCCCAAACCATTTCTGGTATAACCGCAATGGTGAATGAACCTGATCTATTAATTTCGTATAGTGTAAATCAGATTTTATGGTGTTACCTGATGTCATTCCGACGAAGGAGTCGCCGTGACCCGGGAATCTTAAGTAGTGGATCAATAGTTTTAGGGTATTCTCCCCGGATTTATTCCGGGGTCCCATGAATGGGATGCCGGAATTCGGCAAAGCCTCATCCGGCAAGGAATACCTTATTACTTTTGCTCACCTGCTTAGCCCCTTAGCCGAGCAACCGCATGGCAAAAATTCCTTCGCTCTTGCTGCGGAATGACAATGATGGAAAATGCTGTACGAATTAATTTGCACTGTACTTAAAAACAGATTTTTGTCTGGAGAAAAGGGCCATCCCTACAAATTTCCGGAGGCTGCCTTCACCTGCTGTGAGCTTTTACCGAACGAGTACCAATCGCTTCGTTTCTTTGCCTTTTGGAGTGGTCAGGGTAATCAGGTACATGCCCGATTGGTTGGTGCTCATATCTATTTGAATGAGGTTCGTGCCGGCCTGCTGTGCGGTAAAACGAGTCGGTTTCCCCAAAATATCCATAATGGAAATTTCCTGGAAGCTGCCTTTAACATAAAATCTGCCTTTACTTGGATTTGGATACAGGGTTATTGTTTCTTTTTCATTTATTTCCGGCTCTTCTACCCCAGTAACGGGATCACCGGCAAAACGGGGGCGCATCATCAGGCTGCCCCGCACGTCCTGGTTCCGCTCCCAGCTTCCATTTACATTAAAGAATATCTTTTCGCCCGAATCGGTGTTTTTGTCCAGCCCTACCGCTATAAAATCATCGGTTTGCTGTTGAAAACCAATGTAAAAGGTATCTTTTACCTGTACCGGCGATTCTAACGTATAGGTTCCAAATCTGTCAATGGCGCCGGTGTTCTGAATGGTGGCCCCCTGTCTTCTGAATACAATTTCCTGTCCCTGCTTATCCAGCGAGCTCCACACAAACAAAGTAATTGAAGCATTACTCTGGGTGGCATAGGCCGGAAAATAAATATCGAGGTCCGATAGAAAATCGGGTGCATCTACCACAAACTGATAAGCGATTTTACCGCCACTCTGGTTCACGCCTACACCCAGTTCGGCAGATCCATCGTCATACGCATAGTAATTATGCAGCACATACGTGGCCCTGGCGGTATCATTAACCCGAAAATTCACCTTATCAATAAAAGTGGTATCGGTGCCGCTGATGGCACCGATCAGCCGCTTGTCGCCGGAATTAATATACATTTCAGTTTCCAGATACAGCGAATCAGGCGTGGTATTCAGCAAAGCCGGGTTAATGGGTGTGGCTTTAATCCGCCTGCGTTCCTGCCCTTGTAACAGTGGGTCTACCACCACATTGTTGTCCATCATTTGTATCAGCTCTTCGGAAAATTTGTTCCTGATCAGGGCGCTGTACCGAATGGGTTGCAGCACCACATCCAGGTTGTAAATCTGGACGGAGGTGGTATCAATAAATTTGCTGGGACTAACCCTAAACTGTTTCATGGGGATAGCGGTATACTTCCCGAAAACCGAAGCAGGCAGCGAGGTAATGGCCCGGTCCAGGTAAGAAGTATTGGCAGCGCGGCGATTTTTATTCAGAAAGATATAATCCAGGTGCCATTCGTCGAAAGCCCCGGAAAGCCGGCTGAAATTCCGGAACCGAAACCGAAAACCACCATGATAAAAACTGGGATCAGTAATGGCTATAATTTCCTGTTGAAAGTTATTGCTGATGTCTTGTCCGCCCACCATGCTCCACTGGGTTTGCCAGGCGCCTGTGTTGTCTTTAAACTGTAATATCAGCGAATCTTCCTCATCCGGAAATTCACCATATCCTTTCAGTTGCCAGAAAAAGCTGAAGAATACCGTACCGCGCTCGCTGCCGGGCACTGCTGCCAGATTAATGGGTTTGGAAACCAGACTGTCGGCCTGGCCAACGGCAGAAGGAAGATTGGAGTGGGTAACTCCGGAAGCTTTGGTGCCATCAAAGGTAGCGATGCCCAAAGTAGGTGGATTGATTGCCTGGGTAAAATTAATCCGCACATCCTGACTGGTATTCGTCCAACGGCTGGTATCAGGCCTGTAATCGGGTGCTCCGGTTGGGGTGGTCATTAAATTTGAAAAATCATCCCAAAAGGGCAGGGTGGTGGTATCACCAACCGCCAGGGTTCTGCCAGATGAAGAGAGGGTTTTATCAGAAAGGCCAGATTCGTTCACATAAGGAACTGGTACTATTTTAAGTCCATTTTGACGAGGCGCTTGCTGGGCAAATAATTGTGATGGAAACAGCCCGCGGATCAGTACTCCGAATAGTAAAATAAATAACCAGGATGGAAACCGAAAAAAAGTATGAGTTATAATCTTTTTTTCTTTCATCTGAAAAACTACAAGGGTGGTTTGTGGATTGAGGTCGCTGATCAATAGTTTAGGCTTTAATTGTCGGTCGATTCCTCTTCAGCTTCGTCCAGAATGGTTTCCTGCTGGTCGGATAACTCTTCCAGCCAGATATCCACTTCTTCTCCAATTCTGATATTTTTTCCTGCCGGTGGATTTTGTTTATAAATAATCAGCTGTGTCCCGGTAGCTTCAATGTCAGCGGGCTTTTTCTGCGCGTATGCCGGATTCTTGTATAAGATACTGCCCATTTTTAACCCTGAGCCAACCGCCAGTATTTCAGCTTCCTCAAAATCCATTCCGCTCAGATCAGGTGTCTCAAATTCCCGGTTGCCATACCCATCACCTACAATCAGATCAATTTTAGCGCCTTTGGGAATCTGGGTGCCGGGTTCAATGGGCTTTCCCTTGTATTCCTGTTCCAGCACCGCATTTTGCGCTAAATCAGGTTTATAACGGATATTACCCCGCTCCAAACCATAGCTTTTCAATACCAATTGGGCATTTTTTACCGATCCATCAATAAGCCTGGGCATTTTAACCTGGGGTGGCGTAGTAGCATTTACGGATAGATATATTTTTCGATCTTCTTTTACCTTTGACCCCGGAAGCGGGTATTGCTTTAGAATGGTAAGCGGGGCGTACTCTTCTGAAAACCCAGAGTCTGCGGTAACTTCATAATGCAGGTTCCGATTGGTAAGAAACTCATCAATGGCATCTAAATGAATGCCTTCCAGGTTGGGTACTGTTACGGTTTCGCCATGTTTGGTAATGTTGGGAAGGTATACATAGAAAAAAAACAATAGGGCCGTCAGGGTGAGCGCAAGCAGCACCCCTATATATATTAAAAAACTTTTTAGTGTAGTTACCTTTAAAAAATTCATTGTTTGTTACTTCCGTTTAACTGATTAATTTTTTCTGTTTTTGGCTGCTAATTCCTGGACATTTGGCTACCATATTAACTCAACTGCGCGTTAATTATTGTTTTTTTATCTAATCCGGCAGCCGCGATCTGTTGCGGAACAATACTTTCGTTTGAGCAACCCGGTGTGGTATTAACCTCAATAAAATAAAGTTGTTTTTCCCTATACAAATAATCAATCCGTACCAGGCCATTGCAGTTCAGCAACTGGTAAATTCTTTCAGACAGCCGCTGACATTCGTCAGTCAGTTCCTGGTCAATTTGCGCGGGGGTAATTTCCTGCGATTCTCCCTCGTATTTGGCTTTATAGTCGAAAAAAGCGTTTTTTGAAATTATTTCGGTAATGGGTAACGCATGTGGAATTTTATCGGCATCGTTGTACACGCCACAGGTCAGTTCTCTGCCCTGAATGTATGCTTCAATCAGCACCTGGCTGTCGTGCTCAAAGGCCAAAGCAACAGCGGCCCGCAAGTCGGCCTCTTTTTCTACCTTGCTGGCCCCAAAGCTGGAACCACCGTTGTTGGGTTTTACAAAACAGGGGAAACCCAACTGCTCCCGGATGGTAGCCGGATTAAACTCATCCGGAGTCAGTAGCATCACCGATTGGGGGGTGCGGATACCCTGGCTGGCCAGCAATTGCTTGCATACAAATTTATTAAAAGTTACCGAACTGGTCAGCACATCACAACCCGTATAAGGCATGCCGATCAGATCAAAATACCCCTGAATTTTACCGTCTTCACCGGGTGTGCCATGAATAATGTTGTACACTTTGTAAAACCGGATATTTTCATTTTCTAACTGAAAACTGAAATCATTTTTATTGATCGGATACCGCTGACCATTTGCCTCGGCATACCAGTCTTCTTTTCCAATAATAACCAGATAGGGCGTAAATTTTTCCCGGTCAATGGTATTCATAATAAACTGGGCACTTTTCAGTGAAATTGTATATTCGCTGGACTTCCCGCCGGCTGCGACCGCGATGTTTTTCATATAACAGTAAAAAATTGTTCGGTTTAAAAATTATCTGTAATAGTGAAGCAAAAATAATAACCTGTACAATTAGCGAACATTTTTTGCGCCAATTTTAAATTTTTAATTTAAAACTAGGAAGAAATGCGCCAGGCTGGTAATAATTTCTATTAATTTTTAATTGTTGGAAGCGGAAATTGTTTTCAATGCTTTTTCGATGGCAATGTGCAGGGCTTCCTCATTCATTTCTACTGGAATCTTATTTCGGTAAAAGTAATCGAGCAGGTCACTGGTGCGAATGTTTCCCACCAGGTTGGGCCCGGCCATGGGGCATCCGCCCAAACCGCTGAGCACGCCGTCGAAACTTCGGCAGCCGTTTTGGTAGGCGGCGTCAATTTTCTGGTACCAGCCTGTAGAAATGGTATGCAGGTGTAATCCAAATTCGATATCCTTATAAGCAGGTACCACAGTTTTGAACACCTCGGCAATGGTATCCGCGGTACCCAATCCAACGGTATCGGAAAGGGCTATGGATTTTACGCCGGCCTGACGCAACTTGTCTACCCATTCCACCAGCAGGTCGATATTCCATGGGTCTTCGTAAGGGTTTCCAAAGGCCATTGAAATATACAACCGAAGTTCTTTTCTGGATTTATCGCAAATATTCAGCAGTTCACTGGCTTCAGAAAAAGCCTGTACCAGATCGGATTTAATATTGCGTTGCAGAAAAGTGGGAGAAATAGAAAAAGGATAACCCAGATAGGTGATTTCATCAAACATTATGGCGGAATAGGCTCCCTGTTTGTTGGGCACAATGGCCAGCAACCTGGAATTTGAGTGGGAAAGGTCTAACATGCTCAGCACCTTGCCGGTGTCGCGCATCTGGGGTATGGCTTTGGGTGATACAAAGCTGCCAAAATCGATGGTATCAAAGCCCACCTGTAACAAAGCGTTAATATAATCGGCTTTGATTTCGGTAGGAATGAAATTCTTTATACCCTGGATGGCATCCCGTGGGCATTCTGTGATCTTTATCATAAATTCTTCAATTGCCTAAGTTAAAAAAAGGTTTACTATTGCTAATTCGAAGTTTCAGGTCGGCTATCGGGTTTGCAGCCAATGTGCTTGGCAATTACCATCCTTTGAATTTCGGAAGTGCCTTCACCAATTTGCAAAATCCGCTGATCCCGGTAAAATCTTTCTATATCATATTCGCCCATCAGGCCATAACCGCCATGAATCTGAACCGCATCGTCGGCTACTTCTTTGGCGATTTCCGAACAATACAGCTTGGCCATGGCGGCTTCTTTGGCGAATGCCTTTTCCTGGTCTTTCAGCCAGCAGGCTTTGTACAGCATGTTTCTGGCCAGTTCAACTTTAAGGGCCATGTCGGCCAACTTAAAGGATATCACCTGGAAATTAACCAAAGCTTTGCCAAACTGCTTTCGTTCGTGGGCATACCGCATGGCCATTTCAAAAGCGCCCTGTGCCAATCCCAGTCCCATAGCAGCGATTGATAACCTGCCGCCGTCCAGTGTTTTCAGCATAATGCGGGAACCTTCGCCCCGCTGGCCCAGTAAATTTTCTCCGGGCACTTTGCAGTTATCGAAAAAGAGCTGGGAAGTGTCGGACCCCCGCCAGCACAGTTTATCGTGCATGGAAATGGCGGAGAAGCCGGGTGTTCCTTTTTCCAGAATAATGCAGGAAAATTCTTTCCGCTCCTCATTTCCTCCGGTCACCGCCTGTACGGTAACCCCTTTGGTGATTTCGGTAGCGCCATTGGTAATAAATATTTTTGATCCGTTAATCAGCCATTGGTTCTGTTCGAGTTGGGCAGTGGTTTTTGTGCCCCGGGAATCGGAACCGGCTTCGGGTTCGGTTAACCCAAATGCCCAGAGCGCTTCTCCGGTACACAGCTGCGGTATATATTTTTCCTTCTGCGCCTCGTTTCCATAATAATAAATAGGGCCGATACCCAGTGAATTGTGAGCCGCCAGTGTGGCGGCCTGAGAACCATCTACCCGGGCCAGTTCTTCTACCGCGATAATATACGACAGGTAGTCGGTACCCTGACCACCATATTTTTCGCTCACGTACATGCCGAACAAACCCATTTCTCCGATTTTACGGGTAAGTTCCAAAGAAAACTCTTCTTTTTTATCGCATTCTCTGGCTTTGGTTTTCAGCTCTTTTTCCGCGAAATCTCTTATTGAACTCCTGATAAGTTCATGTTCCTCATTCAAATACATAACTCAAAATTTAATAGTACAAGCATACAACTGTGACGATAACTTCGTTACGGTTATCCTGCTAAAAAATATTTTTGTTCCAGCATAATAATTTGCCGGATAAATCAGGCCTCCTCTGTTTTATGTTCCTCAAGCACCACCAGTACGGCATTTTTTTCTACCATATGCTTCATGCTCGCGTTTACCGATTTTACTTTTCCATCCCGAGGCGCCAGAATATTGTTTTCCATTTTCATGGCTTCCATAATAAGCAGCACCTGCCCTTTTTTTACTACATCACCTTCCGCTACATTTACTTTTACAATAGTACCCGGCATAGGGGCGGTAATTTTGTTATTAAAACTGTCGGCCGCGTCATTGGCTATGGGAGGGAGTGTTTTTTCTCCTAAAAAGTCTTCCCTTTTTAATTGAAAACGAACGCCTTCCAGGCTCAGTTCCACCGTTTTATCATCATTTTCAGAAATATAAACGGTGTAGAACTGCTCATTAATTACTACCTGCAATCTGCCCTTTTTATATAAAATGAGTTTTGATAGAAAAGTTTGGTTATCAATTTCAAATTCAAATCCATGATCGGGCTTCCGGTTCAGGTATACCAATTTCGGCGACTGATCCAAGGTTACAGTAATGGCCATATAATGGCGCCAGTAACCAATGGTATTCCAAATATCATGCGCGTTATATTTTTGCTGTTGCCTGCCAAATTTCTGTTCCGAAAGGCTGTACAACAGAAAGGCGATCACCGGAATATGTTTATCGATCTTTTCCTTCATTTCATTAATTTCCGCGACAATTTCTTCTGTGTTTTCATCACAGAACCGGGTAGTAATCTGGTTATTCGCGAATGCCTCAGATTCTAACAGATAAATGAGGTAATTGATATTGGTTTGGATACCATGAATCACAAAGTTTTTCAAAGCTTCCACGCACCGGCCGGTCGACTCGGCCCGGTTGCCTCCTCTCGCGATCAACTTGCAAATCATGGGGTCGTATTGACTTTTAATAATTGTATTGGGAGTCAGCCCGGTATCAATCCTGAATTTTTTGCCTTTTGGCTCCAGGTAAAGCGACATTTTTCCAGGAGAAGGCAGAAAATTGTTTTCAGGCGATTCGGCATAAACGCGGCATTCAATGGCATGGCCTTTCTGCACGATGTCTTCCTGCACATAACGCAATTCGTTGCCGGCGGCAATCAAAATTTGTTCTTCCACGATGTCGGTACGGGTGGTCATTTCCGTAACCGGATGTTCTACCTGAATGCGGGTATTCATTTCCAGGAAATAGAAATACCGGTTTTTATCCAGCAGAAATTCTACCGTGCCTGCATTGGAATAACCAATTTCCTTTCCGATTGTTACGGCTGCTTCTCCAATGGCTTTTCGTAATTCGTCATCCAGGGTAGGCGAGGGTGCTTCCTCTATAATTTTCTGATGCCGCCGCTGAATAGAACATTCGCGTTCGTATAGGTGAATCAGATTGCCAAATTTGTCACCCAGAATCTGAAATTCAATATGCCGGGGTTCTTCCAGGTATTTTTCTATGTAAACGGTGCCGTTGCCAAAATAAGCAGCGGCTTCCCGGCCAGTAGCTTCCAGCGCTTCGGGCAGCGCTTCGCGGTTATGTACCACCCGCATGCCTTTGCCGCCACCACCTGCAGCCGCTTTTACCAGAAAAGGCGGATTCATATTCAGGGAGGCCGTGGTAAGTTCTTCCAAAGTGCCAGTGGCACCCTCTATAACCGGAATGCCCAGATTTTTAACATAAGCCCTGGATTCAATTTTGTTGCCCATTAAATGCACGGCTTCGCTGCTGGGTCCGATAAAAATGATACCCTCCTCTTCGCAGGCCCTGATAAAAGCAGGATTTTCCGATAAGAATCCGTAACCAGGATGAATGGCCTCGGCACCGGCATGCACGGCCAACTGAATAATTTTCTGAATATTCAGATACGAGTCGCTCAATTCCGATCCTCCGATGCAAAAGGCCTCGTCGGCCATAGAAACATGCAGAGAATCGGCATCTATTTCCGAATAAATGGCAACAGTTTTAATGCCCAGTTTACGGGCTGTTTTCATTATTCTTACCGCGATTTCGCCCCGATTGGCAATTAATATTTTTCTAAAAATTTTCATGGTTGTGTTCGAGATTCTTTACATATGATTGTTATAATCTCCATTTCGGCTTTCTTTTTTCAAGGAACGCATTCATCCCTTCCTGTCCTTCCGCGGATGCCCGCACCTGGGCAATTAATTTAGCCGTGTAAGGGATAACCGCTTCCGGCTGCAGCTGATTGGTAATCCGGTCTATTAATTCTTTGCAGTGAATCACCGCTTCCGGACCGTTATTTTTCAAATGTTGTATCAAATCTTCAAAGTAAGTATTCATTTCCGATGCCGTGTCGAACGATTTGTTCACCAGGCCAATTCGTTCCGCGTCTTTTCCGTTCATAGATTTTCCCGTCAGCATCAGCTCTTTGGCGTTGAACTCACCAATTCGTTTGAGAATATAAGGACCAATGGTAGCGGGCACAATCCCTATTTTTACTTCGCTAAATGCGAATTTGGTGTCGTTTAGGCAGTAGGCCATATCTGTGGCGGCCAGTAAACCATTGGCGCCGCCCATGGCCGCGCCATGCACCAGGGCAAGGGTAGGTTTCCGGCAATTATAAATGGCTTGGAAGCAATGCGCCAGGTTCAGGTTATCCTGATAGTTTTTCTCCTCTGAATAAGTAATGGTTTGTTTCATCCAGTTCAGGTCGGCGCCGGCACAAAAAGTTTTTCCATTACCACGCAGCACCAACGCTACAATCTCACTATGCTGGCTGTAGTTAATGCAATCGGTGATTTCAGCGATCATCAAATCATTAAACGCGTTTCGGATGTCGGGCCGGTTCAGGTTAAGAAAACCGATCCGGTCTTTTTCTTCATATACAATGGTTTGATAAGGTTTCATACAAATGCTTTCGGGTTGGCACAGGCTTACTACATGCGGAAAATTCCGTTTTTCATTTCAGGATATTTTTTATTCAGTGAGGCGGCAATGCCCATAGCCAGAATTTTCCGGGTATCTACCGGATCAATAATGCCGTCGTCCCAGAGGCGGGCGGTACTGAAATACGCGGACCCTTCCCGTTCATATTTTTCCATAATTTCGTCGCGGATCTGTTCCTTCTCTTCCTCAGGCATTTCCTGACCTTTTTTCCTGTATTGGGCTTCTTTTACGGTGGTTAACACACCGGAAGCCTGCTCGCCGCCCATCACCGAAATTTTAGCGTTGGGCCACATCAGCAGCAGCCGAGGATCATACGCCCGGCCGGCCATGGCATAATTGCCCGCACCGAAGGAACCTCCGAAAATAACGGTGAATTTGGGAACGGTGGCATTGGCTACCGCATGCACCATTTTGGCACCATCTCGGGCAATTCCTTTTCTTTCATATTCTTTGCCCACCATAAATCCGGTGATATTCTGTAGAAAAATAATGGGGATTTTTCTGGAAGTACAGAGTTCAATGAAGTGTGTCCCTTTCAGGGAAGTCTCTGAAAAAATTATTCCATTATTGGCGATAATACCTACAGGAAAGCCATAAATACGGGCGAACCCGGTTACCAGGCTGGTGGCATAACCAGCTTTGAATTCATGAAACCTGCTGCCATCCACCATCCGCATGATTATTTCTCTGGAATCAACGGCTTTTTTAAGGTTGATGGGGGCAATGCCGTATAATTCTTCCGGATCGTAATAAGGTTCTTCTACCGGATGCATGTCCAGCACCTGTTTTTCCGGTACACCCAGCGACTCAAAAATATCGCGGCAGATTTGTAAGGCATGATAATCATCTTCTGCCAGGTGGTCGGCTACACCCGACAGGGTGGTGTGTACCTCAGCCCCACCGAGTTCTTCTGGGGTTACATCTTCACCAGTGGCGGCTTTCACCAGTGGTGGCCCACCCAAAAAAATCGTACCCTGATTTCTTACAATAATCACTTCGTCGCTCATGGCTGGCACATAGGCCCCACCTGCGGTACACGAACCCATTACCACGGCAATTTGCGGTACACCCTCAGCAGAGAGTTTTGCCTGGTTGAAGAAAAACCGGCCAAAATCCAGCTTATCAGGAAATACATTGGCCTGATCGGGCAAAAACACGCCGCCTGAATCTACCAGATACACACAGGGCAGGTGATTTTCAGCGGCAATTTCCTGGGCTCTGATCTGCTTTTTGATAGATTCTTTAATGTACGTGCCTCCTTTTACCGTGGCATCGTTGGCGGAAATAATTACTTCCCGTCCATGAATAACGCCAATACCGGTTACCACACCGGCAGAGGGAAATTCATTATCGTAAAGCCCGTAGGCAGCCAGGGGTGAGAGTTCCAGAAAAGGCGTATTGGGGTCTATCAGCAAGCTGATGCGCTCCCGGGCCAGAAGTTTGCCCCGTTTTTTATGCTTCCCAATTGAACTTTCGCTGCCACCTTTGGTGGTTTCTTTCAGAATATTTTTGTAGTCAGCCAGCAATTTCATGAAACTGGTTTTATTTTCCTGAAATTCCCGCGAACTGGTATTGATTTTTGTTTCTAGTCTGTACAAAGCCGGGGTTGATCAATAAAAATTGAAGAATACTGCTAAATTTTACAATTCATTTAATGAATCGCCTATATAAATAGCAAAATTAAGAATTTTGCAAAAAATAATTCACTATACGGGAAGATAGTTATCGCAAATTAACAAATTTTCAGACATTAACGCACAATTATCCTACGGGTGGTATTAATGGTATTGCTCATAATCCGCATTACATACACACCGGCCGGTTTGGTTCTGACGTCAAACTGATAAGTCTGGTTCAGCGTATTCGGATAGGTCTGGTTCATTAAAAGCCGTCCCCGGATGTCGTAGAACTGGATGATGGTATTTTCCTTTTCAAGCAGGTCAAAGGTAACATTTAACTCATCCTGGGTAGGCACGGGATAAATCACAAAATTTCCATCTTTCACTTTTATAGGATCGGGGTTATCGGAAACGAAAAATTCAATATCGTCCAGGTACATGTTGTTGCCATATCCGTTTACCGTTTCAAATGCTACCCGTAGATTTTCCTGCCCGGCGAATTCAGTTAAATCAATGAATTCCTCTATCCAGTCGCCGGGTGTGGATGGTACCCAAGATTCGCTAGATTCCACCACGGCAAGTTCCTGACCGGCTTTTTCGTAAACCGTTTGGTAGGTAACCCCACAGTTGGTAGAAACTTTTACCCGCAGGGTGTCTACATATTCTTTATCGTAAAAGGCATACGATACCTTAAAAAACAAACTGGCTTCCCGGGTCTGAGAAAAGTCGAGGGTTGGGCTTAGCAGCTGATCTACCGGACCGGTTTTGTTATAATCGTAATGCCGCAATACGGCTGCCTGGTTCTCGGTGCCATTGCCTGCGGCATCAGTGAGTTCCCAGGTGATATCACCATCCGGATTGACCACCTGCCATCGACTCTCATTGGCGGCGGTTTGTGAAGGGGATGGATCCGTAACGGATGTACCCAGAAAAGCCTGCAAAAGGGGAATCACATCCTGCTGGTTATCAATAATGAAATTCAGCGTTTCCGTATTATCAGCTGGTTGCTGGTCGGCAATTGAATTTGGATTTTCTACGGATATTTCCAGCAGGTGGGCGCCAATATTCAGTGACATTGGATTGAGCCTTACCAATATTTCCTCTCCGGCAAGAATGGGCGCTTCTGAGTAGGTAAAAGTATTTTCAGTACCTTCATCCACCAAATAGGTGATGGTAAAGGTGCTTACCAGATTGCTGCCCTGATTTTTGACTACCAGTTCCGGGGTAAAATCGGTATCGCAGGAAAGTAACGCGGGTGAAGAAATGCGTTCGATACTCAGGTCCAGGTCAGCTTTGATGGTGGCTTTTATTTCCACATCGTCCAGGTATACATTATTGCCATAGCCATTTTGCCCGATAAAAGCAATCTGCACATTCGGTGATCCTACAAAGTTTTTTAAAGAAATTTCTTCCTGTCGCCATTGCGAACGGTTGGAAGGCACAAACGCGTTATTAATGGCATCAGTGGTACTCAACGCTTTACCGGCTTTATTATATACAAAAGTCTGTATGCTGTTGCCGCAATCGGTGGATATGCCTACCAGCAGGCGATCTTCGCCCACATCAGTAAAGGGAGCATGCGCCACTTTGAACAGCAACGTGGCATCTGAAGCATCACTCAGGTCAAGGGTAGGAGAGTAAAGGACATCATTTTCGCCGATGCCGGTTTCATAATCAAAGAAATTCAGGAACAGGGCCTGGTTGTTTTCACCGTTGCCGGGCGCATCGGTCAGTGCCCAGGTAATATTCCCATCCGGATTATTGATTAACCCCCCTGTAAGCAGTAAACTGGTGGATGCATCCTGAAAATCATCATAGAAGGGTACTGCGGCTGTTTGAGGGATATATAAGCTAATAGCTTCCAGATTATTGGCGATATTTTCATCGACCATACCGTTCACCTCACTTACCTCAAACGACAATTCATAGGTGTTGCTCTCATTATTCAGAGAAATGGGAGGGAAGGTAAGGGTTGTACTATCGCCGGTAGCCAGGGCTTTGTTGCCTGAGGCTTCAAATACCAGGTTTCCCTGAAGAAAAAGTTTAACTTTATAGGAAGTAAGCGTTTCTTCACCGGTATTTACCAAAAGCACCGCCGGGTTAATTAAACCGGAACATTCGTTGGACTGGGGAGACATAATGGCCCTGATACCGATATCGTTGGCGGCTACAATAGGCTCTTCCAATCCCGGAGAAGTGGTGAGGCTGGTTCTTCTCGGACTGTTTTCAATCACAGTGACCATTCTCAGTTTCTGGTCCTGGGTAAACAGGTTCATGCAGATATCATTGGTATAATCCATATAATTCTGAATCATATCAATACTGCCGCAGGTTTGTTTGTCTACCGGGCAGGTGTTGGAGCCATTGGTTGGACCATTGCAGTTGGGGGTGTCTTCACAATAGTCGTCTACATCACAATTGCTGTTGCTGACACTGGAAGAGGCATCGCCCCAGATGTGGCGCAAACCGAAAAAATGACCAATCTCATGGGTGGTCGTTCTTCCCAAACTGGATGGTATCGCATTGCCAATGCTGCCGAAATATTCGTAATCAACTACTACTCCGTCGCGTAAGCGGTTTTTCGCGGAAGGCGTAAGTCCGGGAAGGTCAGATTCAGGAAACTGGGCATAGCCTATCAGGTCATTATCCAGAGGCGCTACCCAGATATTGAGGTAATCTTCGGCAGGCCAGTAACTTTCTGCTTTTAAGGAGGCTTCGTCGTCGCTGGTACCTGAACCAAGCACCCAACTGGTTTTTCCGCCTTTTACCCGCACCACCCCATTGGTGGGCAGTCCGTTGGGATCTTGTTTGGCCAGCACAAATTCAATCCCGATGTCGGCAGCAACCGGCTTGAACATGTCCGGGGTGCTGATGGTATCCGAATTTTCGCGTCGATAATCTTTGTTGAGGATCTTGATCTGATCGGCAATCTGTTCAAAAGGAATATTGCTGCCTTCGCCCAATGCTTCTCCATTGTGAATTACATGCACCACTACCGGTACTTTGTAAACCACATCCGCTTTTGTTCTTAACGAGTTAATAGCATATTTATCTTTTTTGGCCTTTATCCAGGCTTCAAACCGATTTGTGTTTTCTTCATAATTTTCACCATATAACGATTTGTTGTAGGGAACGGTACCGCATTTTTCCTGACCAAAAGCTTTATTCGCGCATAGGAGGGAGGCAGCAAACAGTACAAACAGGTAAAAAATCAGCGTGGAGGAAGGTTTCATTACAGATAAAAAAACTTAAGGAACAAATAAGGCGTCACAACAATAATAATGCAAATTAGATTAAAATATTATGAAGTACATATTATTTTCCATACAAACAGGATTGGATAAAAGTTGCCTGGAAAATATAATTGTAAATATCTGTAACTAAAAACAGAATTTGTGAAATTGGCCTTTGTTGTTGGGATTTCAGGTTAAATTACCGGGGAGTTTGGCATGCGGATCGTCGTAGGAAGTCAGGTTGACCGCTTCTACTCCGGCAATTTCCGGCACATGTCGCTTGATTGATTCCTCAATTCCGGCTTTCATGGTCATGATAGACATGGGGCAATGGCTGCAGGCGCCCATTAATTCTAACTTCACAATAAAGTCGTCGCTGATCTCCAAAACTTTCACATTGCCACCATCAGTTTCCAGGTAGGGCCTGATGTCGTTCAGGGCCAGTTCTACTTTTTTGTATATTCCTTCTAGTTCAGACATGTTCGTAGTTATACTTTGATTTTAACCTGTTGGGTTTTTTCCAAATTCGCGTTCCTGATGGCCACCTGCCGGGCAAATTCCCGGGCCAGTTTTTCAAAAGCCTCGCCTTCGGGTGTGGTTGAATTTTCTTCTTTCTTTTTCAGCACCACCGGATAACCGGCATCGCCACTTTCGCATATACTTTGTACCAATGGTATTTCACCAATAAACGGAACATTTGCTTTTTCAGCCAGCATTTTGCCGCCGTTTTTTCCAAAAATAAAGTACTTGTTTTCAGGTAACTCGGCTGGTGTAAAATACGCCATATTTTCTACTATACCAAGAATGGGTACGTTTATTTGAGGTTGTTTGAACATGGCTATTCCCTTCCGGGCATCGGCTAAAGCCACTTTCTGGGGTGTTGTGATCACAATGGCTCCGGTAACCGGCACGGTTTGTACCAGGGTGAGGTGAATGTCGCTGGTACCGGGCGGCAGGTCTATCAGCAGATAATCCAGTTCGCCCCATTCGGTATCGCCCAAAAACTGTTGCAAGGCTTTGCTGGCCATGGGGCCTCTCCATACTACCGCGTCGTTCTCGGAAACCAGTAAACCAATGGAAATCAGTTTTACACCATATTGTTCCAGCGGCACAATCAGGTTGCGACCATTTACCTGTTTAATGGTGGGTTGTTCTCGCAGACAATTGAACATGGTGGGAATAGACGGGCCATAAATATCAGCATCGATCAGACCTACTTTAGCTCCCATTTGTGCCAGAGAAACGGCCAGGTTGGCTGCTATGGTTGATTTTCCAACGCCACCCTTTCCGGAAGATATGGCTACAATGTTTTTTACATCAGGCAGCATAGGCGCCTGGCTTCGGGTAGAAGTTACATTAGAAGTCATATGAATAAGTACCTGTACCTGCTCGCCTACCTGCTTCCGAATGGCCAGCAAACAATCGTTCTTGATCATTTCTTTCAAGGGGCAGGCCGGTGTAGTTAGCACTACGGTGAACTGTACCTGATTTCCTTTCACTTCAAGGTTTTTGATCATGTTGAGTGTAACCAAATCCTTTTTCAGGTCCGGATCCTGAACTGTGCTCAGGGCTTGTAATATTCGCTCTTGGGTAACTTCCATAAGTTAATAATAAATTTGCTGTAGAAATGTAATCCTTAGCAAAGGTACAGAATGAATTGTACGCTGCCAATTTTTTACGCGATACCTTGGGCTAATCGGGTTTACCCTTGCTAACGTACTTCATTTACAGGAAGTTTTGGTTTGGGAAGGGCGTATTATTGCATCAGCGGTATCATTGTTTTTCGTACTGCTTACAGCTTCTTTAATAATTAATTAAGAATTTCCTGTACTTACATAACTGAAACTTTTAATTTAGCAGAGAATGCACAGCAACTATGATCAGTAAAGAAGTAATAGAACAGGTAAAAGCCAGGGTTGATATACTGGAGATCATCAGCGATTACGTGAATCTGAAAAAAGCAGGGCAGAATTACCGGGGACTTAGCCCATTTAACCAGGAAAGATCGCCTTCTTTTTATGTGGTTCCGAATAAGAACTTTTTCAAAGATTTCAGCTCGGGCAAAGGGGGCGATGCCATTGCCTTTCTCATGGAACTGGAAGGCCTCAGCTATATGGAAGCCATTAAACAGTTGGGCAAAAAGTATGGCATCGAGATCGTTGAAGATGAAGAGCAAACCGATGAAGAACTCCAGGCGCAGAATGAGCGCGACAGCCTGTACATTGTGATGAATTATGCTACTTCTTATTACAAGGAAACGCTGTATTCCGAAGAAGGACAGGCCATTGGGCTGAGTTACTTCAAGGAAAGGAAGTTCACAGACCATACCATCGAAAGTTTTGAACTGGGATACAGCACCGATGCCTGGGACGGACTGCTTAAAAGCGCTGAAGCCAAAGGGTACCAGCTGCCCATTCTGGAAAAAGCCGGATTGCTGATCAGGAAAAGTAAGGAAAATGCCGATGACCGTTTGTATGACCGTTTTCGGGGCAGGGTTATCTTTCCGGTACACCATGTCAATGGCCGGGTCATTGCTTTTGGCGCCCGCATTCTGAAGAAAAATGCCGACCCAAACTTCCACCAGCCCAAATACATCAATTCACCCGAAACACTGATCTACCACAAAAGTGATGTGCTGTATGGGATGTATCAGGCTAAAAGTTATGTGAGGCAGTTCGATAACTGTTTTCTGGTAGAAGGGTATACCGATGTGATTTCGATGCACCAGGCCGGTATCAAAAATGTGGTGGCATCATCAGGCACTTCCCTGACGCCTGAGCAAATTCGATTGATCAAACGGTTTACGGAAAATGTAACGGTGCTGTTCGATGGAGACGCGGCCGGCATCAAGGCTTCGTTGCGAGGCATTGACCTGATTCTGGAAGGCGGACTGAATGTAAAAGCTGTAACACTGCCCGAAGGGGAAGATCCGGACAGCCTTTCCAGAAAATATGATGCCGACGGATTGCGGGAGTTTTTAGAAAATAACCAGCAGGATTTTATTACCTTCAAAACGTCTATCTATACCCGCGACGCCAAAGATGATCCCATCAGGCGGGCTGAAACCATTCGGGAAGTAGTGGCCAGTATTGCCAAAATTCCCGATCCGATTAAAAGGCAGGTTTATACCAAAGAATGCAGTGTATTACTGGGCATTGATGAAGCCACCCTGATTGCCGAACAGAACCGGATTCATTTAAAAGAGCGGCAGCAGACCCAGCGTTATCCACAGGAAGAAGAAATTTTTCTGGAAGATGAAGAACCTTTGCGGGAGCTTGAAAAGCAACCCGACGTAAATGATAAAATCGCCTTGCAGGAACGGGAAAGCATCAGGCTGCTCATAAGTTATGGCTTTAACGAAATTGAAGAATCGTACCGGTTGCACGATTATCTGTTGGAAGAATTGAATGAAGTGGAACTGGAAACACCCATTTACCGGAAAATTTTGTCTATTTTTAAAGAGAAACTCAGCGAAGGACGGGTGATTGACGCGGAATATTTAATTACCCACTGCGAGCCGGATGTGCAACAGGAAATAATTAACCTGGAGGCCATGGCCGAGCGTTACAAAATCAGCGAAAACTGGGAAAGCCATTACAAAATTTTTGTGCCGCACGAAACTGATCTGCTGCACCAGGTGGTGTATACCAACATCCTGCGGCTGAAATTCAGGATGATAGAAAAGCTCATCAAAGGAAACCAGGCTGATATGATGGGCACTAAGGATGAGGCGGAATTGGAAACGCATCAGAAAATACACATGGCCCTGAAAAAATCACAGATGGAAATTGCCAGCCAACTGGGTACTGTTGTATCCTGAACTTTCTTTTTCAATAAACCTGAAACTCTAACCGTATGCCCTCCCGCCTTTTTCTATTGCTTTTACCGCTTTCTTTTATGGGTTGCCATGAGAAATATTCCTTATTCAGTTCCGAACAGTCGGTACAACTGCTTTTCAGCCAGGGGAAGCTAACGGAAGGGCCGGCCATAGATCCTCTGGGTAACCTGTACTTTTCTGATCAGCCGAATGATGTAATCAGGAAAATTACGCCTGAGGGCATTGTTGAAATTGTTTTACAACCCAGCGGCGTGGCCAACGGCCTGGCTTTCGATCGGGAGGGCCGATTACTGATCTGTCAGTCCAACCACCAAAACTTTGAAGGCGATACTATCGCGGGTAAGCGGAGCGTAGCACGATTGGAAAAAGAAGGAAACCTTACTCTAATGGCCGGAGAATATGAGGGCAAGCCTTTGAACGGCCCCAACGATTTATGTGTAGACCAGCAGGGAAGAATTTATTTTACCGATCCGTATTATCCCAGTCCGAAAGTAGCGAAAACCCAACCGGTAAGTGGTGTGTACCGGATTGATGCCCCAGGTGAAGTCAGCCTGCTCATCGATAATCTGGAAAAACCCAATGGTATATTAATAACGCCTGACCAAACCACTTTGTATGTTTCCGACCGGGGTACCCAGCAATTGCACCGATACCTGATCAGGCATGATGGCACGGTATCGCACGACGCGGTGGTATACACCTTTTCGAATGACCGCGGTATTGACGGCATGTGCATGGATGTGGATGGGAATATTTATGCCGCCGCAGGTGAAGGTAAAACCGCCGGCGTGTATGTAATTGACCCGGAAGCAGGCAAATTGCTGGATTTCAAATCGTTTCCGGCAACGGTATTTAATGTTTGTTTTGGTGGGGAAGATGGTAAAATCCTGTATGTAGCATCCGGAGGTAGTATCTATGCCCTGCATACCAACCTGCAGGGATTGGTGCTGCCTGTGGAATTGTAAATTTTCATATTGGTGCTACAAAAAGAGAAAGCCTTCTAGAGGCTTTTATAAACATTCAAATGCCATTTTTAATTTATAAAGGAATTTTTAAGGTTTATCCGGTAATTAAAGGCAATTTTTTAAACATTCCCTGATGCATGGCGTTGGGCAATGTATGGGTTTTTTTAACCCTCTAAGAAAAATCAAACAAACAATCTACATTATGAAATCAATCAGGATTAATTTAATAAAACTCACCATACCCGCATTTATGATGATCGGTTTGTGTGTGGCCAATACAGGTTACAGTCAGGATACGCCCCAGTCGCCCGAGCAGCCCATGCAGCAGCCGGTAAAAGAAGATTACACAGACGACGAACTTAAATTGTTCATTCAGGCCAATGAAAAGATCGCGGAAGCACAGCAGCAAACCGAACAGAAGATGGTAGAGGCTATTGAAGCAGAATCTATAGCCGTGGATCGTTTTAATGAAATTCTGATGGCCCAGCAAAACCCGGAACAGGAACTGGAATTATCAGAAGAAGAACAGGCATCGTTCGACAAAGCTGTAGAAAAACTGATGGTACATCAGCAGGAATTACAAACCCAAATGGTGTCGGCCATTGAAGATGAAGGATTGGAAGTGGCAGATTATCAGGCCATGATGATGGCCTATCAGCAAAGCCCGAAAGTAAAGCAAAAAGTAACGGAAATGATTTCCGCGAAAAATCCTCAGACGGAAAAAAACGAAGAATAAAAATTTCTTAATTTTGATAAAGTTGCTGCCACCCGGTAGCAACTTTTTTTTTGCCTTTTCCGTTCATAACTGAAAATTACAAGGCGAAAAATTGGAACTATTGATGGTTCCTGAAAAAATCACCAACTTTGCCTTCCCAAAAAAATAAAAGCCGATGAAGTTTTAAAATTCATTTCCACAGTTTTATTTCTTTCCTATTTATTCATAAGTGCGACAGGATAATGATTGCATTGTTCTGGTAATTACTTCATGTATGGCTTTTAAAACCAAAACTTCATTCAGAGAATGCTGGTATCTGTTTAAACTGGCTATTAAAGGGTCGGAAACCGATTTTACTACCGGCAGCGTAAACAGGGCTATTTTCCTGCTGGCCATTCCCATGGTACTGGAAATGGTAATGGAATCGCTTTTTGCCGTGGTAGATGTGTTTTTTGTAGGAAAAATCG
Organism: Cyclobacteriaceae bacterium; assembly: GCA_041745535.1. Lineage (GTDB taxonomy): Bacteria > Bacteroidota > Bacteroidia > Cytophagales > Cyclobacteriaceae > JBGTIS01. The sequence goes on from JBGTIS010000017.1 coordinate 26,893, forward strand.
GTGTGGAGGCTGTGGCTGCCGTAGGCCTTACCGAATCGGTGCTCACCATCATTTATTCGGTGGCCATAGGTTTCAGTATGGGTGCTACGGCCATGGTGGCCCGCAGGATCGGTGAAAATAAGAAACGCGCTGCCGCCGACGCTGCTGTTCAGTCCCTAATTATAGTAACCGTGCTCTCTATCCTGGTTTCTGTTGCCGGGGTGGTATATGCCGAGGATATGCTGCGGTTGATGGGCGCGACAGACTCGCTTGTGGCAGCAGGAAAAGATTATACGCGGATTATGTTTGGTGGTAACATCACCATTATGCTGCTTTTTCTCATCAATGCGATATTTCGGGGTGCTGGCAATGCCTCCATTGCAATGCGGTCGTTGTGGCTGGCCAATGGCTTTAACATAGTGCTGGACCCCATTCTGATTTTCGGCTGGTGGATATTTCCGGAGATGGGAATTGCAGGAGCCGCGTGGGCTACTACCATTGGCCGGGGCATCGGGGTGGTGTATCAGCTGTTTATTCTGATCAACGGAAAGGCTATCATTAAACTTTCTGTTGCAAATGCAAAGGTCAAATGGAAAATCATTTCCCGGCTGGTAAAAATATCCTTAGGGGGCATGGGGCAATTCCTGATTGAGTCGGCAAGCTGGATATTTCTGGTAAGAATTATTTCTATGTTTGGCAATGAAGCACTGGCAGGGTATACCATCGCCTTCCGTATTATTGTGTTTACCATTCTGCCTTCGTGGGGTCTTTCCAACGCGGCGGCTACGTTGGTAGGGCAGAATCTGGGAGCGCGACTACCCGAACGTGCCGAACAATCGGTATGGAAATCGGCCAATTATAATATGGTGTTTCTAGGATTGGTTTCGGTGGTGTTTTTTATCCTCGCCCCGCCGATTATCCAAATATTCTCTCAAGATGAACTGGTGATACAGCATGGGGTACGGTGCCTGCGGTATGTGTGTCTGGGATATGTGTTTTTTGCTTATGGCATGGTCATCAGCCAGTCGTTCAATGGGGCAGGAGATACGCGAACACCAACTTACATCAACTTATTCTGTTCCTGGCTGTTCCAGATTCCTTTCGCCTATGCGTTGGCAGTTTGGCTTAATCTGGGGCCTGATGGCGTATATATTGCCATGGTGGTGGCTCTGGCGGCCTCTGCCCTGATTCATATTAAAATATTTAGAAAGGGAAAGTGGAAAACTGTTAGCGTATAACCTGAGCGGAGAATTCTGGGGATGTATTTGTTTATGAATGCGCGGCAATGAAAATCATTGAGTTTTCCTTGCCGCGGATTTGAGACGTTTAAAGCTAATGTTTCAATTTGGATATACCCGTGAAGCTGCTGAATAACATCCTGAGAAAATGAAACAGGTAAAGAAATGGGTCACTAAATAACAATCCTCTTATATTTTAAAAAGTTTTCAGTAACTTTATTCTGATAAATCAGTAGCCTTAACTTTTTACAATGAAACCTGCCTATATCAGTATTATTCTGACAGCTCTCTTATTTTCCGCAGGTGTAATCACCTTCAACCAATGTACGCAAGGGCATACCTCCGTTTTGCCCCAAACGGTTGACTTTAATTTTCATATCCGGCCTATTTTGGCCCAGAAATGTTTTCTCTGCCACGGGCCCGATTCCAGCAGCCGAGAGGCCGATTTACGGCTAGATACCTATGAAGGGGCAACCGCTTTGCGTGAGGAAGGCATTCGGGCAGTAGTACCGGGGCATCCGGAACGCAGTGAGATGATCAGGCGCGTTACCCACAGCAACCCTGATGAGATGATGCCACCCCCGGAATCTAATTTAATGCTGAGCGAAAAAGAGATTGACCTGCTGCGGAAATGGATCAAACAGGGTGCAGAATGGAAACCTTACTGGGCCTTTATTTCGCCTACCCGGCCTATCGTTCCGGAAATAGCTGATACCGAAGAGGTAGCCAATGAACTCGACGTTTTTATCCTGGCAAAACAACATGAGAATCAATTAACTCCTGCTCCGCTGGCCGATAAAAACACGCTCATCCGCAGGGTATCTTATTTGCTAACCGGACTACCCCCAAGCCCTGCGGATATCGATAAATTTCTGGCCGATGAACATGCGGATGCCTATGAAAACATGGTGGATGCCTATATCAATTCTCCCCGTTTTGGGGAACGCTGGGCCCGGCATTGGATGGATGTGGTACGATTCGCTGAAACCAGAGGGCATGAATTCGACTATCCGGTCATAGGCGCCTGGCATTACCGCGATTATCTCATTCGTGCCTTTAATAATGATTTGCCCTATAACCAATTGGTGAAAGAGCATCTGGCTGGTGACTTATTGGAAAATCCTCGGTGGAATCCCGAAACCGGACTGAATGAATCGCTGCTGGGTACGGTATTTTATACGCTGTACGAAGGGAAGCACAGTCCTGTGAACTTAACGGTAGATGAGTCGGAAAGAATTGATAACCTGATTGACGTTACCACCAAATCGTTTCAGGCGCTCACGGTGGCCTGCGCCCGCTGCCATGATCATAAATTTGATCCTATCCCTACCACTGATTATTATGCCCTGTATGGCATAATGAAAAGCAGCAGGGTAACGATGGCGCCTGCTCAGCTTACTTTGGAAAAGATAGAAAACATTGAAAAGCTGGAAAAATTAAAAGCGGAAATCAGAACGATGCTGGCCAGCGAGTGGCAGGGTGAAGAACTTCAGACGGTTTCGGCCAAACCGGTCAGTAACCAATATATGGCAACTCCGCGGTCCTATGAAATTATCGGTGATTTCAGAGGGCAGGATCTGGATGGTTGGAAGAGTACCGGATTTGCCTTTGGAGACAAAACAACCCTTGGCGATCCGGTTTTTGACCAGCGGGGTCAGCGGATTGTGGCCTTGGCTGAGGGCAGGGCTTCCAGTCGGCATTTAGGAACCGGGGTATTGGGCGCCTTGCGTTCCCCCGATTTCATTATTGAGAAAGATTTTATTACCATCAAAGCGCTGGGGAAACAATCGACCCTCCGTATTATCATCGATAATTTTCAGCTGATACAGGACCCCATCTACGGCGAACTGAATATGGAGATTGATCAACCTGACTGGAAACAGTATACCGTGGATGTATCTCCCTGGAAAGGCCAGAAAGCGTATATCGAGATTATTCCGGGTTTTTATAAAAGTCATCAGTACAAATTACCTCCTGCTTCCTTTATTGAGGTATCTTATGCTGTAACTTATAATGGTGATATGCCTGAACTTCCGCCACCGGCTGGCATTACCCATACAGATTTCATCAAGACTGTTCAGGGCTGGTCGTATAACAACAGTTCTGCGGAAGAAGTAAGTAATATCAATCGTGCCCTGCAAACCGGAGCGTTGTCTGGCAGGCACCCGGAAGTACAGCGATTGTATCAGCAGGTGCAGCAGTTAGGAAGTAATATAAGAGATACTTCCTTTTTCTCAGGGGTTACCGAAGGGTTTGCTCATAATAGTCCGGTATTTATCCGGGGCGATTTCAAAAATCTGTCGGAGCAGGCAGTGCCCCGCCGGTTTCTAACTGCCATTCCCACCGAAGATTCCGTATTCCGGTCACCAGGAAGCGGACGGCTGGAGATGGCGCAGGCCATTTTAAGTCCGGACAATCCCCTGACTGCCCGGGTAATGGTCAACCGGATATGGCACTACCTGTTTGGAAGAGGAATTGTAGAGACCGTAGATAACTTTGGTTTGCAGGGAAAGCTGCCTACCCATCCGGAATTGCTGGATTTTCTGGCTATCAAATTTCAGGAAGAAGGCTGGTCGGTCAAGAAAATGGTCAAATACATGGTGATGTCCCATACGTTTCGCAGGGCGGTGGTAGCAGCTCCAACGTTAGAAAAGGCAGATCCGGAAAACCTATGGCTGGCGCGGTTTCCCTTGCACCGGCTGGAAGCCGAAGCTATCCGGGATGGTATCCTTGCCGTATCAGGCAGCCTCGATACCACCTTGTATGGCCCTTCGGTTCCGGTTCACCTAACCGAATTTATGCAGGGGCGTGGCAGACCTGACACCACGGGTCCACTGGATGGGAATGGCCGCCGGAGCATTTACCTGGAGGTACGCAGGAATTTCCTCTCTCCCATGATGCAGGTATTCGACCGCCCCATTCCTTTCTCTACTTTCGGAAAACGCAATGTTACCAATGTGCCGGCACAATCGTTATTTTTAATGAACGATCCTTTTGTGGCCGCTCAGGCCGGGATTTTGGCCGAAAAGGTTATGCGGCAAACAGACCTGACCCTGGAAGACAAAATCCAATGGATATATCGGCGTGCTTTTGCCCGACCAGCGAATGAGGATGAACGCAAACAGGCCATCGCTTTTCTGCAACAGCAGGCACAGGTGCATCACATAGCCGTACAGGACATAGCAGGGGCACATGAAGTATGGAAGGATTACTGCCATGCGGTATTTAATATGAAGGAATTTATTTATTTAATCTGAGTAATGGGAAAATATAAACATCCGATCCACCAACCTATGAGCCGGCGGCAGATGCTGGGGGCCTGTAAATGTGGTTTTGGCTCGCTGGCTTTTGTAAGTATGTTTGGCGGCCTGGCCACGGCCTGTTCAAAACTGGAAGAAGCTTCCTCTGTGCTTTCGGGACTGTCGCAAACCCCTCACTACATCCCCAAAGCCAAACGGGTAATTTTTCTGTATATGGATGGCGGTGTTTCGCAGGTGGATTCTTTTGATCCGAAACCCCGGCTGGAAAAGGAAAACGGAGAAGACCCCTACAAAAAATTCAAGGTAGATGCCACCCAGTTTGACAATATCGGGAGAATACTGAAAAGCCCCTGGAAATTCAGGCAGTATGGAGAATCGGGCATACCTGTCAGCGAACTCTTTCCCCACATCGCCACCTGTGCAGACGATATTGCCCTGATCCGATCCATGACCTCTGAGTTTCCGGAACATACCAATGCCAATTACTTCCTGCATACCGGCAGCGGATTGCAGGGCAGACCCAGCATGGGTGCCTGGGTAACGTATGGACTGGGCAGCGAAAATGATAATCTGCCAGGCTATGTGGTGCTGGATGGCGGACTGGTACCTCCGGGCGGACTGGATAATTTCAATTCCGGTTTTTTGCCAGCCTCTTATCAGGCCTCTGTATTGAAAAGCGGTTCCAAACCGCTGGCAAATGTACAGCCCCTGGAAGCGCAAAGCGTACAGGATCAGAAACTGGCTTTTATAGGGGAAATGGATAACAGCCTGATCGGCAAGCTGGGGCATGCGGATGCGGTAGAATCGGCTATTTCCAATTATGAGCTGGCCTACCGCATGCAATCTTCCGTACCCGAGCTCACTGAATTTGCCAGCGAGTCGAAAGCAACCAAAAAGCTGTACGGCATGCTGTCGGACGATCCGCATACCCGTTCCTACGGTGCCCAGTGTTTACTGGCCCGGCGGCTGGTAGAGCGTGGTGTCCGCTTTATAGAGCTAACCTGTCCGGCCGTGAAAGCCGACCGATGGGACCAGCACCAGGACCTGAAAGATGGACATGAGCGGAATGCCCATGCCGTAGACCAGCCCATTGCCGGTTTACTCAAAGACCTGAAAAGCCGGGGCCTGCTGGACGACACCCTGGTGATCTGGACGGGAGAGTTTGGTCGTACACCATTTGCCCAAGGTACCAACGGGCGGGATCATAATCCTTCCGCTTTCAGCATGTGGATGGCGGGAGCAGGCATCAAAGCAGGCACTATTTACGGACAAACCGATGAATACGGGTACCGGGTGGTAGAAAATAAAGCTTCCATCCACGACCTGCATGCCACCATGATGCACCTGCTAGGGGTAAACCACGAAAAGCTTACCTTCCACTTCAGTGGCCGCGATATCCGCCTCACCGATGTGCATGGACATATTCTAAAAGATGTGTTGAGTTAAAAAATGAAAATAATACCTTCATGACCGATAGAATTTTGATAAGCATTTGTAGCACAGAGCTGGAAGTTCCTGTGCTTGTGGGGTGATATTCCCCTTTATCTGCTCTGTATTTTTACGACTTCAGCAAATATCTCCTGTGGCATGAAGGGTATCCTGAAGTAAGTGCGCAATCACCTCAAACTGCATCTGTGCTGGTTTGGTATATCTGATACAGCCTTTACCGAGATTTAATTCTTTCATTTCGGCTCTGTAACGATCCAGTACATCTTTTCTTAATATATAAAGGGCGATGTAATTCTTTTGGCTATTAAAAGCTACCTCCACCATCCCGTTCCGTTTATACGAGGGCATCCCATAGGCCATTGACTCCTCAAAGCCTTTCAAAAGCTCAAGACACAGTTGCCTTAGCCTTATTAATGAAGCCTTTCTGTTTACGGGAACAGTTTCAAGGTATTCAGTTACATTCCCGGCATTCGATTGCATAGCAGATCAATTTATAATTGTTTATGGTTAAATACTAGAAGGGGCATTAGAAAGTAACGTCCTTTCTGCTACCATTAAGCCACCTAGTTGTTTAAATTTATTAATAATGGCGGACTTTTCAATTGCCACCAAAGTTTCATAATCAAAAAACACCCATTAATTCATAGCTGCTGTTAGACACTTATTTTTTTCTCTTCCACCTACCTATTAGCTTTCGGAAAAGGTAGATTCCACTAATAATTAGAATTACAAACGGCCATAGAGTTGTTAAGCTAACTAGAAAGGATAAAAATCCTTGCCATCCGTTATCAAGTGCGTTCAAAATTCTCGCGCCAAATCCTTTTCTGTTAGACGAATCGTAGACATAGGGAAGAACTTCATAGAAGGATAGGTTTATTGTGCTGAAGTTCACCTGTTTGCTGAGGTAATTAAATTGACCCTGTAAGCGTTCTATTTCAGTTCGTACCTCGTTCAGATTTTTCTCAATTTCGATGATGTCCTTAATTTCAGCGGCCTTCTTTAAGATTTCAAGATAACGCTGTTCGAGAGATTCCTTATTCTTAATTCTGGTCTTGAGATCGTAGTAGCGTTCTGTTACATCTTCAATGTTCGAATATCGGTTATCCAACCGAAAAGCAAGGGTTGATAGCGTAGCGTACAAGGTATCGTAAATATCTGAAGGAACCCGAATTGTTAGGTTGTAATTAATTTGTTGAGATGATTTTGATTGTGTTTCGCTTTCAATGTAGGCGTTATATTTTGGCAATAGTTCACGGATTCTTTTATAGTCTTCCTCGATGTTTTCTGATTGAAAATCAATTCCACCGGTCTTAATAATTTTCTTAGTAATTTGCTTATCTCCAGATTGTACGGGCGAGGGAGGTGACTGCATTGTTGCAGGAATCTCGTATACTTCTTCAAAATCCGCACTGCCATCTCCAAGGGTCATAAGTTGTTTGTCGCTTGCGCTATGACAGGCTGAAAGAAAAAGAATCAAAATTGGAATCAGTATTTTCATGAGGAAAAAATGTTGTATTTAACATCTGTATAAAGTTCACTGTGCGCTGAGTACTCTATCCGCATCGCATCATTTATGCCAATTTAACCTGTTTTTGATCTTTTTAAAACGGTTGAATGCTATTGGGAAAAGGATTTGATATGCGTTACCATACAGATACTGCTTTTCTATTAGAAATCAGTAACTCCTTATTCAATCTCATCCGATGCAGGTATTAACTGGGCTTTCAGGTTGGGGGCTTTCATGTTTTTATCCAAAGGAAACATGGGTCTGTTGATGCGCTTATAATCCAGGCGCTCCAGGTCCTGGTCCACACCACCGGGGGTAAGGGCCAGTAGCCAGTCGGCCCGCATGTCGTACAACTCGGGCACCAGATAACCAATTTTTACCACCACAATGTCGGTTTCGCGTGGGTTGAGGCCCAGGTTGGTAAAGTCAGCTTCATAGTGATAGGGTTTTCGCTTTTTGGTAACAATTACGTGCACGCTGCCCACCTTTACTACCACTTCTGTTTCGGCATGGGTATCGCCGTGTTCAATGGCTGCTACCGTGCCGGTGAGCCGGATGGGCGGGGCATACCGATCGTCTACAGCCGCACCCGCTTCAGCATCCACATTGCCACCCACCCCGGCTGCTATGGCTTTTTCTACCAATTCCGGTCCGGGTATAGAGGCATATATAAGCGAAGGACCGTTTTCGGATTTGAATTCGGGACGGGCGAGTATTTCTTTTAAGGTCCAGGTAACGTCACCGGCACCACCAGCGGTAGGATTATCGCCCGAATCGCTGATAAAGAAAGGGTGTTTGTCGCTGGCAATGGCCTTGTCGAGGCTTTCGTGTAAGGTAGCGGTGGGGGCTACAAATTCAAAGTCATCACGCACCTCCCAGAAGCCGCGAGCCAGTTCCTCGGCGGTACTGGTTACTTTTTCCTTGTCATCGCCTGTAACCATTACCACGGCATGATTGCGGGGTTCGTCGGCCCAGGCATAGCCAATCCAGATGGCGGCATCGATAACGCCTGGTTGTGCCGCTGCCGGGGCTACTTTGGCGTATAAACTTTTCCCGGGTTCTATCCTGGTGCTGGTTTTTTCGCCGGGTAATAATATTGGCACCGGAATCCACGCCTTGTAAGCCGGTTTTCCTTTACCGGATTCAAGCCGGGCCAACAGATTATCCACAGCCCGCTTTTTCGATTCCATGGCATCTTCGTGCGGCGCCATCCGGTAACAGGTAATCAGGTCGGTGTTGTGTGCCAGTCGCCACGACACATTGCCATGTAAATCCATAGAAGTTGAAATCACCGGTTCCTTGCCGATTACTTCCCGAATTCTGACGATAAAGTCTCCTTCCGGATCATCGAGGCCTACTACGCTCATGGCCCCATGGATATCCAGAAAAAGGCCATCGTAAGGCAGGTTTTCTTTGAGCAAATCGAGCGTTTGCTTTACCATTGATTCGTAAGCCTCGCGGGTCACCGTTCCGCCCGGTAAAGACCGTCCCATAAAAGTGGGAATCCAGTTCGCCCGGCTTCGGTTCAGGGAGTCGGGAGCGAAAAACGGGTAGGAGTTGAAAATTTCATCGCCCTGTTTGGGATGAAAGGCTTCTTCATGGGTAAGTGCCGGCGAAAAGGTGCTGGACTCTATGGCCAGCCCGGCAATGGCTATGCGGGGCAGATCATTTGTTTGGTTATTCTCTGATTGCTGCTGCCTCTGATTACCGCAACCGGACAGGAGCCATAAAGCGGAACTGATCAATAAGTAAAAGGTGGGAGTGAGGTAAACGGTAAAATTCATGTACAGAATTGATTTAAGAACAGGACACTATGGTTTGCGGGTAAAGGTAGGCAGGGAGGGTGAAAATTGCAGCATGTCAGCTACTTTTTGTCAGCCAGACAATTTTACTAATAATTTAAGCAGGTGAGCAAAAGTAATAAGGTATTCCTTGCCGGATGAGGCTTTGCCGAATTCCAGCATCCTATGAATGGGACCCCGGAATAAATCCGGGGA
>JBGTIS010000018.1:0-3831 GCA_041745535.1 Cyclobacteriaceae bacterium
TGGTAGGCCATTAAAGGTGGAACAGCATTACCTATCAGCTTATATCCATCTGAGACGCTTAATCTCAAATCAGGATCTTTTTCCGATCTTACGAATTCAAAATCATCAGGAAAGGTTTGTATTCTGGCGCATTCACGTACAGTTAATCGCCGTTGTGGCAAACCTTTTTTAAGTTCCTTAATTATCTTTCCTCCATTTTCCATGGAAAGCCTTCTAAACTCAATATTTCCATGATGCTCAGAACGAATTGTTGGTGCCGGGTAATTCCATTTTATCTCAGTTTGACCTTGGCAATGTTTACCCATCCATTTCGCCTTAGAGAAATTACGATGTGACAAATCCCCATTCGCGCATTCCGGTTCAGGTAGGTCTTCGAGAGCATCTCTTGAAGTGACCGCGGGCAACCTCAAAGAATACTCATTAAAAAGTTCAAGAGGATTTGCCAAATAATGTGTGGTAATAGGATAGGGATCAAAATCTTTTTCAAGACTCTCGCTTTTAAGTTCTTTTAACGCTTCGTTTTTTAACGCGTCCTTTCTAAAACCTATGAATATTACCCTTTGTCTTGTTTGGGGAACTCCATATTCAAAAGCGTTTAAAACCCTGGCTTTAACTACAATGTAGCCTCCCCCTATACTTCTGAAATCACGCTCAATGATTTCCTTCACATCCGGTAAACTGACAAGCCCTTTTACGTTCTCAGCCACAAAAACTTTCGGTTTCACAATAGATATAACTTCTCTCATCCACCAGTAAAGCATACCTCTGCTTTCTTCTGTAACTGTTTTGTTTTCGGTGAGAAGTTGACCTGTGTGGCTTTTATGGGAATTGAAACCATTTCTTTTTCCAGCAAGACTAAAATCCTGACACGGAAACCCTCCTGTAACTACATCAATATCCTGGGGCATACAAAAATCACCCTGCCTTACCGCTTTTACCACATCTACAATGCTTTTTAAATGGAAGACACCTTTATGATTTCCTTTGCTTCTAAAATAGGGCTCCCATGCGGCCTTGGCGTGCCTTATAATATCGTTGGCGAAGACGGTTTCAAATGTTGTGGGTTTTACTTTCACCCATTTATCATTTATGTGCTTATCTACCCAATCATTATGAATATTTGTATTGATTGATTTCCTAAGAAGATTAAATCCACCTTCAAAGCCTAAATCCATACCCCCACATCCGGAGAATAAGGATAGCACTCTTTTATCTTTCATTCTTAACAAGCTTATTTATTTAAGACATTTGAAGTCTTGCGATATTACATAATTAACATACTTTGTGGAACCTACCCCATTATAAATTACAAACTAAATCTTGATTTTCTGAATTTTAATTTACTAGCAAATAGTTTCCTTTGAGAAAGAAAATCGCATTTTACTCTATTAATAATATTTACTGAATACACTTTCCTCAAATTTACGTGAAATAACTCACGAGTAAATTTTTTCTAAGTGTTACAAAATTTTCTGGTATTTAAGAATCAGCAAAGTACAGGATAGATTTTGGAAGGGAATGGTATAGATTTGTTTATAATCATTGTTAATCAGGTATATTAGTATATGAAATGCGTATAGGCTTATTTATTCCCTGTTATGTCGATCAGTTTTATCCTCGTGTAGCCATTGCTACGCTTCAGTTGCTGGAAAAGCTAAACCTTTCTGTTACGTATCCGCTGAACCAAACCTGCTGTGGGCAACCCATGGCCAATTCCGGTTTTGAGAGTTTTGGCGCGGGAGCGGCTGACGTGTTTACCGAGAACTTTCAGGAATTCGATTATGTGGTAGCCCCATCGGGCAGTTGTGTGCTGCATGTCAAAGAACATATGGGCAAGGCAGGCGATGCTTTTCATGGCCGTATCTTCGAGCTTTCCGAATTTCTCACCGACGTAGTAAAAGTAAAAAACCTGAACGCCAGCTTTACCCACCGTGTCGGACTGCATGCCAGTTGTCATGGACAGCGGGGGCTTCGCCTGGCCAGTGCTTCCGAACTGCATGAACCCAGATACAACAAAACCAAAAGCCTGTTGCAAATGGTGGAAGGAATTGACCTGGCAGAACTTACCCGTACCGACGAATGTTGTGGTTTTGGCGGCACCTTTGCCGTAAGCGAGGAGGCCCTGTCGGTAAAAATGGGGAAAGACCGCATCAAAGACCATCTGTCGCATGATGTGGAAGTAATTACTTCCGCTGATATGTCGTGCTTAATGCACATGGAGGGTTTGCTAAAACGGCAGAAGAGTAAAGTAAAAGTAATGCATGTTGCTGAAATTTTAAATCATAGTAAATAATGGACCACGCCACAGCTGCTGAGAAATTTGTTAAAGATGAAAGCCGGACCGACTGGCACGACAGTACGCTCTGGTACGTACGTGAAAAACGTGATCTGTCGTCGAAACTCATTCCCGAATGGGAAAGTCTGCGGGCGCTGGCTTCACAAATAAAAGAAAATGTGCTGGCTAATCTGGATGATTATCTGCTGGAATTCGAGCGGAATGCCATTGCCAATGGGGCACAGGTACACTGGGCCAGAGATGCCGCCGAACACAACCGCATTGTGGACGACATTCTGAAAAAGCATAACGCCAGCCATATTGTGAAAAGCAAGTCTATTCTTACAGAAGAATGCGGACTGAATCATTACCTGGAAGACAAAGGTATTGAAGTGGTGGATACCGATTTGGGCGAACGCATCATACAATTTGCCAAACAGCCGCCCAGCCATATTGTAATGCCGGCTATTCACCTGAAAAAGAAAGATATTGGTGAAATTTTTCATAAAAATCTGAATACTGAGGAAGGTGCGGAAGATCCGCAATACCTTACCGAAGCTGCCCGCCAGCACCTGCGCGACAAGTTTTTGCATGCCCAGGTAGCCATTACCGGCGTTAACTTTGCCATAGCCGAAACCGGCGGATTTGTAGTATGTACCAACGAAGGCAATGCGGATATGGGCGTGCACCTGGCACCCGTACAGATTGCCTGTATGGGCATAGAAAAAATTATTCCCAAAGCCGAGCATCTGGGTGTTTTTCTCAGGCTGTTGGCCCGTAGCGCCACGGGGCAGTCGGTAACCATTTATAACTCTCACTTCCATCAGCCCAAAGCCGGAGGCGAGCTGCATATTGTGCTGGTCGACAATGGCCGTACCAATCAGCTGGGAAGAGAAGATTTCCGGAATTCATTAAAATGTATTCGGTGTGGGGCCTGCATGAATACCTGCCCGATTTACCGGCGCAGCGGCGGCTATAGCTATGGCAGTACGGTACCAGGTCCCATTGGCTCAATTTTGTCGCCCGGTACCGACCTGAAAAAACACAGCTCACTGCCTTTTGCTTCTACGCTTTGCGGTTCGTGCAGCGATGTGTGCCCGGTAAAAATCAACATCCATGAGCAGTTATATAAATGGCGGCAGGTCATAGCCAAAGAAAATAACTTTTCGACAGCAAAAACCTTAAGCATGAAAATAGCCGGCTGGGTGTTCGCGCATCCGGGGGTATACCGTTTTCTGGGTAAAATGGCCAGGAAGTCATTGGGTATATTGCCACGTGGATTGGTGTATAATAAGCTCAATGCCTGGGGTAAATCGCGGGAATTGCCCGCCCCGCCCAAAGAAAGTTTCAGAGAATGGTACCAGAAAACACACCCGCGGCATGACGCATAAAGAAGAAATACTGAAGGCCATTACAGCCAACAAACCCAAACCCGTGCCTTTACCCGAAATTCCTGAGTTTAACCGTCAGTCACCTGATGTGGCAGCACGTTATCTGGCTTCTTTGGAGCAGAATAGCGGTCATTGGCTGGAGATTAGCAATATATCTGAAGCCGA
>JBGTIS010000019.1:0-18499 GCA_041745535.1 Cyclobacteriaceae bacterium
TGAATCGTTCCACCGACTCCTGCATCATACCCGTGATGCGCTGTACCAGCTCTGAGGCCAGTACTTCGGAAGACAGGTTACGCAAAAGGGCTTGCATCAGCCCTTCAATGTTAGAAATGGGTGCTTTTAAATCGTGGGAAGCAGTATAAATAAAATTGTCCAGGTCATTATTAATCCGAAGCAATTGTTCATTTTTCAATTCCATGGCCTCTTCTGATACCTTACGTTCTGTGATATCAATAGCCGAACCCACATAGGCGTACAATTCACCTTTAGAGAAGTAACTTGGAGCGCCTTTGGAAAGAAACCAGCGATATTCACCATCTTTCCGAAGCAAACGTAATTCTCGACTATATCGCGTATTACTTTGTATAGCTCCAAATATTTCTTCTTGAGTTGATTTTAAATCATCGGGATGAACAAAGGAGTCGCAGCCTTTCGGAATAAACTGTTCCAGCGTAACACCCAAAAATTCAAGGCCAAATTTGTTCATATACATCAGCGTGCCATCAGGGTTCAGTGCCCACACCATGTTTGGCGCGGCATCCGCCATAACGCGAAATCGCCCTTCACTTTCTTTTAAAGCGGCTTCCATTTGTTTGCGCTCTGTAATATCTCTTGCTACCGCTAACATATGAGGTTCGCCGCCAAGCACTAGTCCTCCCATATTTATCTCTACCGGATAGATATGACCATCTTTTCTTTTATGCACGGTTTCAAATTGCGGAATGAGCTCTTTTTGTGCCCTGGCAAAAGTTTGTGAAAACAATTCAAACTGATATACAGGGTCTACTTCAGGCACCGTGATGTGCCGGGCTTCTTCTTCTGTGTACCCCCATGCCGCTAACGCTTTTTTGTTGAGATAAGCAAAAGATCCATCTTCCCGCATGAGGATAAAAGGATCCTGGGCGTGTTCCGCCATATACTTAAACCGCTTCAATTCTTCTTCACTTTCTTCAATCTTTTTCCTTGCAAGCACCTGTTCGGTTACATCATGGCAAAGTACCATCACTCCGATAATAGTTCCATCTTCCACTTTGTAAGGCTGGTAAACCAGATTAAGATACCCTTCCTTCTTTTCTCCATTTACATAAACAAAATAAGACTGATCGTAGAGGTAAATGGATTCACCGGTTAACCGTACCTTATCCAGAATAGGCCGGAAAACATCTTCTGCCTCAGGTATGATATTGAATAAGGGTTGGCCCATTAATTCGTCAGCAGAGCTGTCGATCAAACGTCCGTAATTTTCATTTACCACATCTACCTCCATTTCCTCGCCAATTAAAACAATGATTGCCACCGTTGCTACACGCACCAGGTTTTGAAAGCGTTGGTCGGATAGCTCTAGCGCGTTTACTTTTTTGACTTTTTCCGTGGTTTCGTTGCATACCACCAGTACGCCTCCCACTTCCCCACTTTCATCCGTTACCGGACTGTAACTAAACGTCCAGTATACATCTTCTATTTGTCCATTTCGATAAATAGGAATGAGTTGATCTTCACTCCAGGTAGCTTCCCCGCCGGAAAGTACCTGATCGATCAGGGGGCTAATGACAGGCCATATTTCAAGCCAGACTTCTTTTCCTTTCATGCCCAGGGCTTTCGGGTGTTTCCCTTCATTGCCCAGGCTTGGCCGGTATGCATCGTTATAAAAACATAAATGCTCGGAGCCCCAAAAAAGAAACATAGGAAATTTCGAATTCAAGATAATGCTCAGGGTGGTTCGCAAACTTTGCGGCCAGGCATCTGTGGGTCCAAGCGGGGTTTTTGTCCAATCAAATTCACGCATTCGCGCCCCCATTTCTCCACCACCAGCAAAAAAGCCTGCTCTCTCTTCTGCCATTACAATTGATTTTGGGGTACGATTATAAGCTGCTTATTGTTTTTTAAGGAGTTCCTAAAATATGTATTCAATACCATTACCTGCCTTTAAATCACCCATCCAGAAAATTTATAAAAATGTGGGCAAAGTTATAAATTTTGAAATCGTTCTAAAGAAAATATACCAATTAATTCCTGATATAAATGCTGGAAACGATCTATTAACAACTATATTGATGACAATGTTGTTTGTAAGTTCAATTATAATTGACAAATATCGCAGTTTAGTATATCTTTCGCTCATACCTCAGCAACATACCTATGAAAGCAGTTTTTATTACCATTTTCCTATTCCTTTTTGTGTCGCTTAACATTTTTTGTGCTACTCCACCTAAAAATATGATCGCCAGTGGACAACAACCACAGATAACCATTGACCCGACAGGCATCCAAAGAATTATTTACGGAAAAGAAGATAAAATATACTGCGCTACCTCTGTGGATAATGGAATCTCCTTTCCCGATATTCAATTAATCGGCGAAGTCAGCGATATGCACCTGGGCATGTCAAGGGGACCCCAGGTAGCCAGTTCAAAAAATTACACCCTGGTAACGGCTATGGACAAATCAGGTGGTATACATTCTTTTCAATTAAATCATCAGTCTGGAGAGTGGTTACAAACAGCCCAAGTAAATGATATGCCAGGTATGGCTCCTGAAGGTTTAATGAGCATAACCGCTGACGAAAATGATAATTTTTATGCCGTTTGGCTGGATATCCGGCATGATAAGCACAATAAAATTTGTTTCGCTTCCACCACCAACCAGGGAAAAACCTGGTCAGAAAACAAAATTGTGTACCAATCGCCTGATAACACCGTTTGTGAGTGTTGTAAACCAAACATCGCGGCAAGCCAGGCAAACGTAGCGATTATGTTCAGGAACTGGCTCAATGGTTCCAGAGACCTCTATTTACTCCAATCGGACGATAAAGGCGCCTCCTTTAACCATCCTGTAAAACTGGGAAACGGAACCTGGAAATTAAATGGATGCCCCATGGATGGCGGCGGTTTGGTAGTGAATGCGGATAACGAGGTGTCAACGGTTTGGCAACGGGAGGGCAAAATATTTTACGCCATGCCCAATGAACCTGAAAAGCAAATAGGCACAGGGCGCAATTGCAGTCTGGCTGATGCTGAAAGCCCCATAATTACCTGGCAGGATGGAAAGCAACTTAAGGTAAAAGCAATCAACCAGGGTACCACCTATGATTTAGGCGAAGGGAGCTTTCTGAAAGCCATCAGGACTGATGATGACAAAATTCTTTGTGTTTGGGAAAATGAGGGAGAAATTATATTTCAGAAACTATAATAAATCCGGCCAACTTTATTTGGGAAGGTAGCAGTAAAATGTACTTCCCTCGTTTAATTTACTTTCCACGCTTATTCTGCCTCCTAAATTTTCAATCGTTCTTTTTACGATATACAAACCAATACCCGTACCTTCTACATGGGTATGCAGCCGTTTGAACATGGTAAATAGTTTTTTATGCTGGTATTCGGGTATGCCCAAGCCATTATCCTGCACAGAAAACACAATATAATTGTCTTCCACACAGGTTTTTATTTTAATAACCAAAGGCGCATGCCGCGACCTGTATTTAATGGCATTGGATATTAAATTATAGGCGATGCTTTTGAATTTTGCCCTCGCGATATTCATTTTAGATACCTCTAAGGTTTGTTCAAATATGGGTGATGAGTCTCGAATAAGATGCTCAATATCTGATTTCGCTTCTTCAATTACCTCCGGTATGGAGATAACCTCAGCCTTCTGGTCCAGATTTTTCGCTACTTTTGTTATATCAGTTAAGTAGTGGATGGTACTGCTTAATTTCGATACCGACTTTTCCATCATACCCAGCAGTTGATGATCTTTTTCATCCAGCCTGTCTACATAAGTTTGCGTAACAATTCTGATTAATCCTTCCAGATTAGCAATCGGAGATTTTAAATCGTGAGAAGCGGTATAAATAAAATTATCCAGATCGTAGTTAATCCTGACCAGTTCCTCATTTTTCTTCACCAATTCGTTTTGTGTCTTTTTTATAGAAGAAACATCCGTAACCAATCCAAAAAAGCCTACTACCTCATTGTTAACCTGATGAGGTATAAAATTGACAATGGTATTTCTGATGCCATCAAATTTATAGGGAATAGCCCCCTCGAACCGCATTTCCTTTCCGGCCAGGGTTTTTTGTATGGCTTCTTCCAGGATTTGGTAAGCAGGTTTGCCAATTACTTTCCAAATTCGCTTACCCAGGATCTCCGTTTTTGGCTTCCGAAACCAGGTGGAATAAGCTCTGTTCACAAATTGAAACTCCTGTTTTGTATTGAAATAAGAAATTAATACCGGCAGGGCATCGGTAATCATGCGCAGTTGTTCTTCACTGGCCGCCAGATCCTGTGTACGCAGGACGATTCTTTTTTCCAGTTCATCATTGGCTTCATGCAATTGTTCTTCGGCTATTTGAATTTCCTCCAGGGTAGCGGCCAGTTCCTGATTGACTTCATGAATGGCCATCTCTGATTTTTTTCTGGCAGTGATGTCCTGGGATATGCAGATAATTTCAAGGGGAAATCCGTCCTGATCTTTGCTGAAAACATTGTATCTGCCCAAAACCCAAAGGTATGCTCCATTTTTATCTTTTACCCGATATTCAATTTCTCTAACGGCATCACCGGTGTACTTCCGGTAATTAATAAGAAAGTCTGTAAAGGTTGAAATATCGTCCGGATGCATTAATTGCTGGAAAAAGTTCGCTCCCAACTTTCTGATTTCCTCAATATTAATGTTGAGAAAGGCCGACAAATCCCGATTGGCATATATATTTTTTCGTTCTTTCAGGTTATATACGGTGATCAGATCGGGTGAAGTGCGGGCAATGCTTTCCACAAACTGCTGGCTTTCTACTAAAGCTTTCCGGGTAGCTTCAAGTTCCTGAATTTTTTGTTCAAATACGGCCACAATTGCCCGCATTTCTTCCTGGTGAACTGCCATTTCTTCATTGGCGGCACTTAGCTCATTATTGGCCATATGCAACTTATTGATCATCTGTTGCAGTTCGGTTACATCTTTTGTTATAGTAAGGCTGCCAATGGTGCTGCTGATATGGTCTTTCAGTGGTACTATGTCAATTACAAAATATTTATTCTCGTATTGAACCGGTATATTTTTCTGCTGTGGCGCTTCACCCTTCTGTACTTTCTTTATAACTTCAAAGGTTTGGTTGGTCTGTAGCTCAGGGAACACTTCGGTAATGCGTTTACCTTCAATATCCGTTTTTTTTATTCCATACTGTTGGGCAAGGGTTTTATTCCACATGGTTACTTTCATGTCCTGGTCCAGCGAGTAAATACCATGGGTAGTGGTATCAAGTATGGTATTTAAAAGGTCTCTTTCTCTTCGCGATGCTACGCTTTGTGCCTCGGTATGAGCCTTTACAATCTTTTCCCGGGAGTAGTCACAAAGCTCGTTTAATTCTTCCATAATGGCTAAACCCCGGTGTAAATCCGGTGTATATGCTTCAATCAGCCTGGTAAAACTATGCCTGCACAGGTTAATCGTATGCATAAGTCCGTTCAACTCAATTTGTTCAGTATTTACCTCCCAGTCTGCCTGATGCCATTTGGTGATGGATGCTAAGAGGCAGGCATCACCCTTGCCTTGTGCCAAAGCGGTTAATAAATCCTGATAGATATCTTTTAAAACAGCGATAATCTGGTCATCAGAAAGGTGAGTTAAATTTCGCGGAAGCGTATATCGAACTTCTTTTGCCTTCGCAAGATGAATAGAGGCGATAGTTTCCAGATGATGCGCTAAAAGGAAAGCTGAAAATGGAACTAGTTCCTTCACATTAAGCGAATTATTTAATTAAAAATGCTTAAAAAAAAATAAAGTTAATCCATACAGGTCAAAAAATATCCTTACGCTTCGCAATATTCATAAATTATTTGGTAAGTGGAAGTTAAAAGTAAAAAATCAAATTCACCCATTTACCGAAGATGCGGCTTCAGAAAGATTAGGGGCTGATTGGGCTGTTTTTTGGCGTACCCATCCATTCAGGATATTTACAGATCGGGCGTTGTTACTTACGAGAGAATGGGGTTATCCAACGGTACCCTTGATCACCGGAATCCGCCGCTGTTAAATTTGGTTTTGATTACATTATTTTCGCCAGGCCGGTTATTCTTGATTCTTACTTCCAATGTGTTTTCTCTGGCGGCCGGATCGGAAATGGGGCTGGTGTAATACATGTAGTACAGGCTGTTGGAAAGGTTCACAATCCGATTTTGTACTTCTCTGAATTTATCCTTTACCTGCCCGATATTCTGCGCCAGAAAGTAATCTTCCGTAGCGATTTGCCGCAAAGGCACTTCCCGCAGATCGTCGCTGCGCAAAGCCGCTACATATACCTTCTTGTTCTGCACACTGCTCACTGCCTGGTCCAGCGTAATAGAAGGATTTGCGTTGTGGCGGCCATCGGTAAACACAATCAGATTGTACTCTACAATAGAGTCGATGGCGTAGTGTTCCTGCCAGGTAAAATAAGAATCGTTGGTAACGTCGATGATGGCGCCATACAGGTTGGTGGAACTTTCCAGCGCTTCATTCGGAATGGTATTAATTTTATTCAGCAGTAATTCATTGTCATGGGTAAAATCCTGAACAAGCCGGGTTTGCTTGTCGAAGGTAAAAATAGCGAACTTTTGGTTGGGAAGCTTTTGGTCTATCAAACTGATGCTGGCTTCTTTCAGCTGACCGATAAAATCAGATACGCTGCTGGAAATATCCAACAGCAGCACCGTACTGACGCGGGATGGGATAGATTGCGGGTCAATGGTTTTGTTAGCCTCTGTATCGATGGGTTCATCGTTTTCCAACACCACAAAATCGTCTTCCGTGAGGTTGGCCACCCCTTTGCTTTCTTCCTGCAAAACCTGAAAAAGCAGGCTTACCTGTCGTTGTTCCGCGTTTTCCTGTACATCGTATAATTTCAACGCATAATTGTATACAGGGCTTCCGCAATCATTACAGTTGTCGCAGCTGTAAAGAAAAAGCGCGCACAATGGTAGGGCAAACACAAATTTTTTCATACAAGTTTTCTTGAATAAACTTGAAACGAAAAAATTTATTGTATCAAAAGTTAACCTGTTTACAAAAATCTCCGGAATATGGATTTATGAAATACAACGACAAATAAATATGTTTTGCCAAATTAAAAGCATTCTTCGGCGTCATTTCCAGTGCAAGCGCTTGAATTTCCACAGCCTACCTGCGGTAAAATGGGCAATTTGGCGCTGTAGGAATCAATTTTATTGGGTTGGGCCAATTGTGTTAGTCATATACAATGAGCGCGACCTGGTAGAATTGGTTGTTTTGATGCTGAACAATGACCACGACCTGGTCGGACTGACTGTTTTGGTAGTAAACAAAGCGTCCTATCTGGTAGAACTTACCTGTACCTTACATTGGAGTGCATTATACCTGGTTTTGCTTACTGTTTACTGCCGGTGCACTTAGTTATTCCTGGTAAAACCTTATATTTTGGGGCGATCATGTAATATCTGCCAGGGAGAACTCATTTTTTTGTTCTCAAACAATGATTCCGACCAGGTGTTAACCGTTCATTCGCATTCAAACTAGGAGTCCTGCCACATTAATTGCTATTAATTGCCTGGTTGCCATGTCTCCGATGAGGAATACATGAAAGTGAAGTATTACTGGTTTTTAAAATTTAAGATAAAGCCGTAATTCAATAAGTGAGGTATGTTGAAGACCATTCATTTTGGTTGTAGTCCGACATAATTATGCGCTGGCGATCACAAAAAAAAAGATGAGGATTACGTTTTTCCTCATCTTTTCAGGTAATTATTCAAACAATTTCTACTCTACATCCCACCAAACGCGGGTATTATAATTATCGACACCAATTCGGGAAACCACATCGTTGTAACTCTTTTCGTTAAAAAGTTGCTCCGAAGTAGGATAGCCATATCGTACCGGCACCCGGTTGTTATTTACATTATCTGGCCCCGGTATAATTTCCGGAATATTGGTTCTTCGCCAGTCGAACCAGGCCTCCAGCCCGCTAAAATACAGCGCCAGCCATTTTTGTGTACCAATTTTCTGAAGCTTTTCATCAGCGGTACCGGTATATGCCACGCCCGCCTGGGTAAAATAAGAAGCATCAGGCATTACGGATATGCCATAAGAAGCGGGCACCCGGTTGCTGTAATAATTAAAAGAGGCATTAATGCCATTCAGATAATAGGTTTCAGCATTTCCTGTAATATAACCTTTTTCTGCCGCTTCTGCCAGAATAAATTGTAACTCGGCATAACTCATGATAATAGCTTCGGCAGCATTGGGCACCGCATCGTTGTTGCAGGTTAAACAGGCATACATTAATCCGACTCTGGAAATGTAATTAGAACCCCCTTTGGCCGGATCGCCGCTGGGTGAGTACTTCAGTGCAGCCTCATCGGCCAATCCATTGGGCACACCCGCGTAATCTTCCGGTGCGCCCACCGTTCCCGCTTCCGAAGCGGTGGTAGGCTGATAATACACGTACATCCTGGGATCCTGAAATTCTTTCAGCGTCGTTTCGATGGTGGTACTCATTCTGATTTCATCAAAAGAACCAGAACGGGTGGTATACAGGGGCCACTGATTGGGCGAGGCAGGCAGGTATTCCAAAGCAGCCTGCTCATCGTTTGACGCAAACACCGGATAAGCCGTTGGGTTGCTCAGAATTTCGGTCATTTTAGCCGATGGGTCAATCCGGTCGGAAAGCCGCATATAAATTCTTAATCGCAGGGAATTGGCAAATTTGCGCCACAACATAAGGTCGCCGCCATACAAAATGTCGCCCCCAACGGGTTCGGTGGCGGTAGCCAGAATTTCATTGGCCTGCTCCAGGTCGGTCAGAATTCCCTGATACACCGCTTCCTGGGTATCGTAAGCGGGGGCATAGTTGTCGTCAGATTTCCCTTTGGTGGCTTCAAAATAAGGGATATCGCCATAGCTGTCGGTAAGGATATGAAACATCCACGATTTAACGATCAGGGCTACCCCGATGTAATTATCCTGACCATTCTCTTCAGCGATTTCCATAATATTGCTCAGGTCACGAAACTTGTTATAGTACTCATTCCAGGGACTATCACGTGGCCCCCAGTCGTAGCGGTCTTCGCTGGTGAACTGGATTTTAGAGGTGTATTGCATCATGATATTGCCATAATTCCAGGCTTCGCTTACCATTTCGTTGGCCGCCGTTCTTAAAATATCCGGCAAAAGTAAGTCCGGCGTAACTTCCTCAGGCTGATTAGGATTTACATTGGTTTCTTCAAAGTTTTTATCGCAACTGCCGAAAACCAGCAATCCGATGCCAAGCATCACTATCTTTTTATGTATTGATTTCATATTATATCTATACTTATATTATTATCAATAAAAATTTATAAGCTGAAGCTGAGGTTAAAGCCATAACTTCGGGTAGACGGATACGCCATGTTTTCAATCCCAGGTTGCAGCGTACCACCACTCATGCTCAGTGTTTCCGGATCAAAGTGTGGATTCTCGGTCCATAAGAGCAGGTTTCGGCCTACCACCGACAGGTTCACATTTCTGAAGGGCAGGTTACCTAATATTTTGTTTGGAAGGGTATAGCCCAGCTTTACTTCTCTGAGCTTTACAAAAGAAGCGTCGTATTTGGCCACTTCCACGTTCCCACGGTTATAATACCGGTTGTTCCAGTCACGGGACGTAATTTTCACATCATTGGGTTCGTATACCCCATCGGCCACTTCTTTTACTCCTTCAGCGATAATACCATTCTGGGGCAGATCGTAACCATTCACCGGATCCCAGGCTTCTCTGCCTACCAGGGTCTCCTCAATTTGCCCCGAGGTGCTGCCAATGGTTTTGGTTCGGGAAACTACAATACCGCCCTCCCGGATGTCGAACAGAAAAGAGAAATTCAAACCTTTATAGGTCAGCTTATTTTGTATACCTGCCATCCAGTCGGGATTGTAATTGCCCTGGTACTGCAAATTGGTATCGTGCAGGGGAATGCCACTTTCAGAATTAATGGGCTGACCAAAGTACGGGCTGCTGGGATCGGATACCCGCAACAAACCAATGCCGTAGATGGCGCCCATCGGTTGTCCTTCTCTGGCCTGAATATACGCGCCATTGCGCTCGGTAAGCGTATAGGCTTCAATCTCATCGGATAGCTCGATGATCTCACTTTGGTTGCGCGACCAGTTTACGTTGATATCCCAGCTAAAATTATTCGCCTGGATCGGGGTTCCGGTCAACATTACTTCATACCCCCAGTTTCTGATTTCACCCGCGTTAGTGACCCGTTGAGAATATCCTGAAACGGTTGTAATAGGAATCAGTATAATTTGATTCTTACTGTGATTGTCATAATAAGTCGCGTCCAACCCCAAACGGCCATTGAAAAACCTGAGGTCAACACCGATCTCATAGGAATTCAAAGATTCCGGTTTGATATTCGAGTCATAAATAGTAGCGGTTTCAGAAACCGTTTGCGTATTGCCCCAGGGCGTACCATAATTAAATACCCCTTTTAAATTAAAAGGCTCAGTATCATTCCCGACCTGTGCGTAACTAATTCTGGCTTTGGCAAAAGCAAACCAGGCCGGGAACTGAAACATGTCTGAAAACACGCCGGTTAACGAAACCGAAGGATAAAAATAAGAATTGTTTGAAATAGGCAAAGCGCTTGACCAGTCGTTGCGTCCTGTAATGTCCAGAAAAACCATGTTCTGATAGGCCACACGTGCTACACCATACAGGCTGTTGATTCTTTTCTGATCATCAAACTGCCGCGATTCTAATTGCACCCTGGAATTACCCACATTATACACTTCCGGAATCGACAATTGCGGGGCAAACAGGTCCAGATAGTTCTGTTTCTGAATCATTTGGTTCCCCCCAAAGGAAGCGGAAACATTCCAGTCGGCGTTAACATCTTTGTTGTACGACAACAAGAAATCAGAATTCCTTTCCTCAAACATGATCGTCTCTTTCCGGTATGCGCCAAAAGGAAACCGTTGGGTGCTGAAAGCCCGTTTTCTATCTCTCAATTCATTATAAAAGTCGGTGCCGGTTCGTACCATCAGGCTCAGCTCGGGCGTAAACTTATAGGTGGCCGACAAATTACCATAAATCCGGTTTTTATTCTGGGCATTGGTATTTTCATAGGCATTGAAATACGGATTGTCGTGGTAGTTATAGTTGTAATTGAACTGTTGACGACCTTCCAGTCCTGGCATCCAGTAATCCTGCAGGTTGCCAGTATTAATTTGCCGCCCATACCAGATCCATAGGTACATCAGACTTTCCGTGCCATAACTGATGGAAGGCCGGTTATCCGATTCCTGCTTGATATAAGTGATGTTGGCATCGGCCGATAACTTATCGGTAAAGTTCCAGCTTCCGCTCAGGTTGGTGGTGTACCGGTCTAAATCGGTATTCGGCACAATACCTTCCTGGTTCATGCTGGTAAGGCTCAGCCGGAAATTACCATGGTCGTTGCTGCCGGAAATGGCCACATTATTAGTAAAGGTGTTGCCTGTCCGAAAGAAATTGTCAATGTTAGATGGGTTGGAGGTCCAGGGTGTGGGCACAATGGTGCTGCCTGCAGGTGCGTTTAAATCGCCACCTCGAAATGGAATCGGATTACCGCTGGCATCGATCCGGGGAGAGTCGAACTGAGGAATTTTCAGGATTTCTCCGGCTTTTTGGGGAATTCCCAGAAACTCACCATCCTGTGGGAACACATAGTCGTGCAAAGGACCCCAGCTTTCGTCCACGCCATCCGCTACGCCGGAACCGGCACCATCGGCAAAAGCGAAAAATCCACCATTGCCCTGCCCGTATTTGTCCTGCCAGTCGGGCATTACCAAGGGCGTTTCAAAAGTAGCATTTGAGTTTACCGATACGCCAATTCCCTTTTTTCCTTTCCCTGTTTTGGTTTTGATAATGATAACCCCATTGGCCCCTCTGGAACCGTACAAAGCCGTGGCACTGGGTCCTTTCAATATCGACATAGATTCGATGTCGTCCGGATTGATTTCAGCGGCGGCATTGCCATAGTCTACTTCCAGGTTATTTCTACCCGAGGAGCCTACTACCTGGTTGCTGATGGGTACGCCATCTACAATAAACAAAGGTTGGTTTTTATTAAAGTTCAGAGAAGACTCGCCCCGAATGGTAACCCGGGCCGATCCGCCAATACCGGAAGCGGAATTGGTAACCTGAACGCCCGCCACTTTACCAGCCAGCGAATTCACCAGGTTTACTTCCCTGGCCTCGGTAATTTCCGAACCATCTACTTCCTGTATGGCATATCCCAGGGCTTTTTTCTCCCGTTCCACTCCCAAAGCCGTAACTACCACCTCCGAAAGTTCTTCGGCACTAGGCTGCAGGCTGACGTCGATGGTGGACCGGCCTGCTATGTCAACTTCGCTGGTGGCAAACCCTACGAAAGAGAAAATCAGTGTTTGGGCATCAGCGTTCGCGCTAAGCCTGTATTGTCCATCAAAATCGGTAATAGTTCCCTGATTGGTTCCCTTTACCAAAACGTTAACCCCTGGTACAGCCGATCCGTCGTCGGCCGAAGTTACCGTACCACTAATGGTATTTTCCTGGGCAAAAGCCCCGGCATGCGACAGCAGAAAAAACGCGGTAAGTAGTGTAAATCCGCCTTTCCGCCATGAATAAACATGATGTAAATGGTTTTTCATAATTGATAGTTTAAATGAAGAAAAATAATTACAAGAAATAGGATGATGAAAATTATCAAACAAAATTTATAGCTTGAATCAGCGCATTATTAACAATCTGCCAGTTCTCCCTCGTGATGTAGGGTATTTTTTGGGTTAAAATATTCAGCTGTTTTTTGGCAAATCTAGTAGTTTATTCGCATTGCCATTCTTCTTTAAAATTATCAATCTGTTACCAAATTGTTATGTGAAGAATATAGATATTATTGGTCACATTTCCATTGAAATCGTATATAAAATTCAATGCTGCTTTTTGGTAATAAGTAATGTGCTACCTGTTATTAAATGTAGGAAAGGAAAGAAAGAAGTGCAAGTTTATTTATATTAAAGTAATTTAATTTCTCTAAACAAATGCAAACCCTATTATTACGAACTCCGGAAGAATTTAATTTTCAACAGTGCCTGCGATACCTGGGTCGGTCGGCCCGCGAAAGCCTGCACCATATTGAAGATGGAAAATGGATCAAGGCGGTAAACCTGAACCACCGGAAAATTATTTTTGAGGTATCCGCTCAGGGAAAAAATCAGTTAGAAGTTAAATACACCGCCAGAAATCCTGACAAAAGGGTGGCCGCTTTACTGGTTAATTATCTGGTTGAAGTTTTTGACCTGACTACCGACCTGAAACCGTTTTACCAATTAACTGCCCAGGATGCCTTACTCAGCAAATTCGTCAGTAACCATTATGGCCTCAGGCTTATTGGCATTCCCGATTTGTTTGAAGCTTTTGCCTGGGCCATTATCGGCCAGCAAATCAACCTGGATTTTGCCTATACGCTGAAGCGCAGACTGGTAACCCAGTTTGGTGATGCCGCCGAGTACGAAGGTCGTACCTTATATCTGTTTCCGGAACCTGAAAAAATCGCCAGCTTGTCGTTTACTGACTTAACCGGATTACAATTTTCGGCCAGAAAGGCTGAATATGTAATCGGCATTGCCCAGTCAATAAAAAAAGGAGCAATCACGAAAGAATCACTCAAAAGTATTTCTTTTGAAGATGCCATTCATAGAATGAGGAAAATCAGAGGGGTTGGTAACTGGACCGCCAATTATGTGGCTATGAAGTGCTTGCGCATGCCGGAGGCATTTCCCCTGGAAGATGTGGGCCTGCACAACGCATTAAAACGCATTATGAATCTGGACAAAAAACCTGAGATTGATATGATAAAAGAACTGAGTAAATCGTGGGGTGGATGGCAGGCTTATATCACCTTTTATTTCTGGCAAACCCTGGCAACTTATGCGTGAATACCAAGCCCTGCTCCCATCGCCAATTGGAAATCTGGTAA
The DNA here is from genome assembly GCA_041745535.1 of Cyclobacteriaceae bacterium. GTDB lineage: Bacteria > Bacteroidota > Bacteroidia > Cytophagales > Cyclobacteriaceae > JBGTIS01. The sequence continues at coordinate 13,991 of JBGTIS010000019.1, forward strand.
TCGCAGGCACTGAAAGTGCTGTTACCAGCATACTATTTTCTGATCAGGAAAACCTGCATGACATTGCCACCTCCGAGATGATCTCGTTACCCCAGGTTCTTCATTGTTGTATAACGCGACTACAGGAATATTTTGAGGGTACAAGACAAAATTTTGATATACCCCTAGCACAAAAAGGGACAGCTTTTCAGCAATTGGTTTGGGAAAATCTGCTTACGATTCCGTATGCTAAAACCTGTTCGTACCTGGAACTGGCCCGGAAAATTGGTAACGCGAAAAGCATCAGAGCGGTGGGTACCACCAATGGGAAAAACCAATTGAGTATTGTAGTTCCCTGCCACCGGGTAATCGGTTCTGATGGCAGCCTCACCGGCTATGGCGGAGGATTGTGGCGAAAAAAATGGTTACTGGAACATGAAAGAAAAATCGCTTATGGCATACAAACTTTATTCTGACTCCGCTAAAATTCATCAGGAAAGTTTTTGTTAAGTTCGCATCGCTTTATTAAAATATTGAATTCCTAATTTAATTTAATAGGTGTAATATTTTAGCTTTATTTGTTTCATGGTAATTTTCTTTAAAATTTATCTTGCTAAATGATTAATTCCCACTCAGCAAGAATTTTATTTCTAATATTTCTGGTCATAAAAGTTTACGATGCAACTGCGGGTACCCCTAAACCCGTCGCACAATCCGGAATTATTGATTTTCGCTCTGTACCTATTGAAGATAAAATATTTCCACTGCAGGGTGAATTTGAATTTTATTGGAAAAAATTTCTTACGCCTGACAGTTTTACTACCCGGAATCCGGCATCCAAAAAGTTTAGCGGCTTTCCTGAAATCTGGAAAAACCAGGTATACGGACAGGATACAATTTCAGCCATGGGATATGGCACTTATCGGTTTCAAATTATTCTGCCAGCTACTTACAATAAAAATGAATGGCTGGGCATTGGGCTGGCTGATCTCTATACTTCTTATAAATTATTTATCGATGGAAAAGAGGTGGCTGCTAATGGCGTGGTGGCCACTTCTGAAAATGAATATACGCCATTCTGGTTGCCACAGGTTGCAACGTTTATTCCCAGTAACGATACCGTAAATGTAATTCTTCAGATTGCCAACTTCAAACATGCCAAAGGAGGCTCCAGAGAAGCTTTAATTTTTGGCAAAGCCAGTGCTTTAACCCAACGCTATCAGCATAATCTCGATTACGATTTTATTCTTTTCGGATGTGTGCTCATGGGTGGATTGTTTTTTCTGGGATTGTATTTTTTCAGCAGAAACGAGATTTCATTGCTCTGGTTCTCGATGTTCTGTATTACCTATAGTTACCGGTTCATTGGGGCAAAGAACTATGGGTTGCACCAACTTTTTACTGATATTCCCTGGACGGTAACCATCCATCTGGAGTATTTTATGCTCTACTTTTCGGCTTTTGTATTTGGGCGCTGCACTTTTCAACTCTACCCTGAAGTTTCATCAAAACTTATTATCAGAATATTTAGTGCCAGTACGCTAATTCTTACCGGCATTGTAGTAGTTGCCCCAACGGATATTTTTACCAATACCTTGATTCCGTTTTTCGTGTTATTGGGTTTGTATATTCCAATTTTTATGGGAATTTATATCAAAGCTACCTTGCGGCGGTTAGATGGGGCCATTTTCGCGTTGTTGAGTACCGGGGCCATCGTTTTCTCCTTTTCCTACGACATATTAGCGTACCTGGGCCTATTTGAAAAAAATAATATTGTCATTTTCTTCAGCTATTTCGCTTTCTTTTTTCTGCAATCTCTTATTTTGTCCTACCGGTTCGCCAAATCGTATCAGCGGGCTTTGGCAAAAGCTGAAATGGCTTCTTTGGCCAAAATGGAATTTTTGTCTACCATGTCGCACGAAATTCGTACGCCATTGAACGCGATTGTGGGTATGTCGAACCTGATCGCGGTAGCGCCTTCACAAACCGAAAACCTGGAAACATTAAAGTTTGCCTCCAGACACCTGATGTTTCTGATTAATGATATCCTGGATTACTCAAAAATTGATGCCGGAAAAATTGAGTTTGAAAAGGAGCCTGCCAATGTCAGAGAGCTGATGAAGAAACTGGTTGCCGTATACCGAGAAAGGGCCGTTGAAAAGAAGAACCAGATACTTACTGAAATTGATGAAGCCATCCCTGACCTTATTCTCTGCGACTCCACACGTTTGAATCAGATTATATCCAACCTGGTAAGCAACGCCATCAAATTTACCGATCAGGGTATTATAAGAATCTGCCTGCGGAAAATATCGGGCGATGAGCAATCGGTTTCTATCCGGTTTTCGGTAGAAGATACGGGTATTGGCATCGCCCCCGAACAACAGGGCTTTATTTTTGAGAATTTCAGCCAGGCAAGTTCTTCCACCACCCGAAAGTTTGGCGGTACAGGGCTAGGTTTAACTATTACCCAAAAGCTTCTTGAACTTCAGGGCGTTAAAATACAGTTAAGCAGTGAAGAAGGACAGGGTTCCTGCTTTTTCTTTACCCAAACTTTTGAAATTCCAGCGCGGCAGGAAACTGAACCTGAGCGTTCTAGCGAGCGAATTATTTCCGCGGATGTACTGGCTGGCAAAAAAATACTGCTGGTGGAAGATAATCCCGTGAATGTGCTAATCGCCTCCAAATTTCTTCAGAAATGGAATGTACAGGTGGATGTAGCTGAAAGTGGAATGATGGCACTGGATAAATTCAGTGACCATGAACTGGTGTTGATGGACCTTGAGATGCCGGAAATGGATGGGTTTACCACTACTTACAATCTACGGAAAAAAGGAATTAATGTCCCCATCATTGCCCTCACCGCTTCGGCACTGATTGAGGTCAAAGAAAAAGTGCTTCAAAGTGGTATGAATGACTTTGTTACCAAACCGTTTGATCCCCAGGAGCTATTTACCAAAATCGCCAGCCATTTGGTTTCGGAATAGCAGTAAAATCTATAACCTGCTGCCACATTATTAAAGAACAATAGGTCAGGAGTTACGCAAAGTATAAAATTGCTTTTCCCGGCCTTGTGCCGGGACCCCATACTAAGAAGTACTTCTGTGCTTCTATTCCGGGATGCCGACTATGCGTCCCAGCAATAAATGCGGCAACACTACCTTTTCTCAATTTTTTGCGTAATTCCTATAGGTATTGATTATTTACTTGTAATTGAATTTCCTAAAGGCAACCACGGTTTGGAAAATAAAAAATGAGACTACAATCCTTCCGATATAATCTAAGATAACAACGCCAGCCGACATATTATCCAAAAATTCGATTTTATGCACCGGATTGAGAAATTCAAAATACTTTGGTATATATTCATTTTGATTTAAGCAGGATAATAAACCCATTGGAATAAATAAACTTGGCCCAAAAATAAAAATTAATAATAGAACAGGTTTCCAGAAATTAGTACCAAAGTTATTAGATCTACTACAAAACATAATGAATGAATTTGCAAAATCCTTTTTTGACCTAAGTATCTTATTTATAGGCTTTCATTTCTTTGCGATGGAATTCAATGGCGTGAATTTTGTCGTTTTGGGCAATCATTAACTTTTTTAACTGCCTATACACTTCACTTCTATCCGAAGAATTATCTGAATTAATATTTTTCGGCCATTTCACATTCCCCGCGGTCTTAATTTCACTTAGATCACCATTAATAATTTTACAATCTTTAAAGTTCTCAAAATCACAATCATAAATTTTGGATTTTGAAAAATAACAATTTTCAAAATGCATTACCGAATCTTGGCTACCAGCCTTTACTTTGATTAAGCTTAACTCATTAGTATCTCCAAAGTCCTCAAAAGAAATTTTTTTTATTTTTAGGTTTGAAAATCGCAGATTAGCCTGTGTATTTCTTTGATTTCGTGCAACGAGTGATTGAATTTCCTTTGTACTATTTGTTAATCTTAAAAAGCCATTAAAATTATCTATTGATAAGTTCTCAGGTGTTGATTCCTCAATATGAATAGATGTTTCTAAAGGCAAATTGCGAACTAGAAGGGTATTTATACGAACATCATAAAAATTTACATGCCCAAGAATACAATTAATAAAATAGAACTTTCCAATACTTGTCTCACTTATTGAAATTCCATTTGCGACTATAACATCTTCAAAAGATATACTTTTTATTGGAGATTTATGGATTGAAATCCTATCCAAAATTTTTACTTTTTTCAATAGCCAAAATTCAAAGTGAGCTGATTCATCTACTCTTAGTTTTTCAATTTCTGTATCATCAACAAAATTTAATTCATCAATCATTGTACCTTTTGTAAATTCGCTTTCTTCAAATATTTTGCAGTTTTCAAATGATAGTTTCTTTAACACACGATCAGAAATTTTAAATCCGTTTTCGAAAATACAGTTCAAAAAGGTCAGAGACATATCTTTTGTGATATCGGAGAAATCACCAAAAGGATATTTACCCTTAACCCTTCTATTTGATATTTGGATTTTAAATTCTGATGA